>JALQTG010000213.1 GCA_023264075.1 Crocinitomicaceae bacterium | reverse complement strand
ATTGCTGTATTCGCTATTGCTATTCGTAAAGAGTTACTGATTCCAGTGTTATGTGGAGTATTTCTTATTGAAAATCTATCGGTGATTATGCAAGTGTCTTACTTCAAATTTACTAAGAAACGATTTGGAGAAGGGCGGCGGATTTTCTTGATGGCACCTTTGCATCATCATTACCAGAAAAAAGGGATTCACGAGGCGAAAATTGTAGCGCGCTTCTGGATTATCGGAATATTACTCGCAGTAATTACCATAGTAACATTGAAGTTGAGATAGTGAGTAATTCAGTTCAACATATCGTTGTTTTAGGCGCTGGAGAATCTGGCGTGGGGGCCGCTATTCTTGCAAAGGAAAAGGGCTTTCATGTACTAGTTTCGGATGGGGGAAGCATAAAGGAGAAGTACAAGGTTGAATTGAATCGTCACGCCGTTTACTGGGAAGAAGAAGGTCACTCTGACAAGATCCATTCGGCTGATTTAGTGATTAAAAGCCCAGGAATTCCTAATTCCTCCCCTTTAATTCAAGGATTTAAGACTAAAGGGACTTCAGTGATTGGAGAAATAGAGTTTGCGGCACGCTTTACGCAGGCGAAAATGATTTGCATCACGGGCAGCAATGGAAAAACAACAACGACTCACTTAATACATCACGTATTGAAAAAGGGAGGGCTGAATGTTGAAATGGCCGGGAATATGGGTGAGAGTCTTGCACGGAAAGTTTTGACTCATCCTGCTGATTATTATGTGTTGGAGCTGAGTAGTTTTCAGTTGGAAGACATGCATGATTTTAAAGCATTTATAAGCGTAGTAATTAATATTACTCCGGATCACCTAGATCGCTATGATTACTCCATGGACCTCTATGGTCAGGCAAAATTTAGGATTACACGCAATCAAACGGCGTCAGATTATTTCATCTACAATGCTGACGATGTAGAAATTCAAAAGCAGCTGACGCATCATACCGTCCCAGCTCAATTAATTCCATTTTCTCTTCAACAAGAAGTGAAAAATGGTGGATACGCAACAAACGAAAAACTAATAATAACAATTAAAAACAAGTTAACTATGTCTATTCACGAACTTGCCCTAAAAGGCAAACACAACACGCAAAACTCCTTGGTAGCTGGAATTGCAGGACGCATTCTGGACATCCGTAAGGAATCAGTGCGCGAGAGTCTTTCAGACTTTACTAATGTAGAACACCGCCTCGAATTTGTTGCTAAGGTCAATGGTATTGAATTTATCAATGATTCTAAGGCAACGAATATTAACGCCACATGGTTTGCCTTGGAGAGTATGGATAAACCAACTGTATGGATTGTTGGTGGTATAGATAAGGGGAATGATTATGAAGAATTGATGGCGCTCGTCAAAGAAAAAGTGAAAGCGATAATTTGCCTTGGTAAGGAAAATAACAAGATCATGGAAACCTTCAAAGAGCATGTGCACACAATTGTTGAGGCAGGTTCTGCAATGGAAGCAGTAGGATATGGTTACCAGTTAGCAAAAAAGGATGAAACCGTGTTACTTTCACCAGCATGCGCAAGTTTTGACCTCTTTGAGAACTACGAAGACAGAGGAGCGCAATTTAAAAGTGCCGTTCGATCACTATAACCTTTTATTGGAGTCAACATGGAAGTGAAATATACCACACTCGAACAACGACTTGTTTCTGCGCGAAAGGAAGCGTTAGATAAGTTCAATAGCTTGGGTCAACGAGAAGGCCGACTTTTTGGTATGAACGTGTACACGCTTGATCAGGTTAAATTGGACGAAGAATTACACACTGTATTTGGTTGTACGAATAGAGGAATCTGGGTTCTAGAGAACTATACCCCAGAAATCCCTATGGCTGAAAAGACGTGGGGGGATTATGAGGTAATTGGATTGATTTCTTTTGACGGTGAAATTATTGTGACCTCCTCTTTGAAGTTGGAGCAAATAATTAAAAAGAACATCACTGAAGCCGTTGAATGGATCATGGGAATGAGCGGGCCAAACAAAGCAATTTGCTACAATTTTGGGAACGACATGAACACATTCATTTGGGAACAGAATTTTAAATCATTCATTGAAGAATAATAAAGACTTGTGAGACAAATTTTAAGTTATTTAAAAGGAGACTCGGTGATTTGGATCATCACATTGCTCTTTCTCGGATTATCCGTTTTGAGCGTGTATAGTTTCGTGCCAATTCTTGTAAAAACAGAAGGGGGAACTCCGTTTAAATACTTATTTAAGCACTTTATCTATATTGTATTGGGTGTGTTAACGATGTATTGGGTACACCAAAAAGACCCGAAGTATATTGCTAAGCTCTCGAAATTTGGATTTTATCTAGCCATATTTTTACTCATTTTCACGTTTTTCTTCGGTGTACGTGTAAATGACGCTGCGCGCTGGATTCGACTGCCTATTGTGGGTTTAACTTTTCAAACATCTGATTTTGCGAAGCTAGCTTTGGTAGTATACGTATCCAAACTGATGGTGAATAAAGAAAATGTTTTGAATAGTTGGAAAGAGGGGTTCTGGCCCATTGTAATTCCAATCATTATCATTTGCGCCTTAATTGCAAAAGATAACTTCTCAACGGCCGCCATTGTTTTTATGGTTTCCTTGTTATTGTTATTTGTTGGTCGCGTGCCAATTGGGAAGATTTTGACATTTATAGGGAGTGGGCTTGGTGCATTTGGGTTAGTCATCCTAACACATCTAGCATTGCCTGCGGCGAATATTTTGCCGCGTTTTGACACATGGATGAGCCGATTTTTCAAAGCTTATGGTGAAAATGCCTCGAGCATTGATAATGCCCAAGCTATTAACGCGGAGTTAGCCATTCATAATGGAGGTTATTTCGGAGTAGGTGTGGGTTCTGGTAAGTTGAAACAGTATTTGCCAGAAGCGTATGCCGATTTTTATTATTCGAGCTTTGTAGAGGAGTTCGGTTTGCTTTTCGCCATGGTGCTCATTTTTCTTTATTTAGTGCTTTTTTACCGCATCCTTCGGATTGGGTTAAATGCAGAGAAATTATTCGAAACTTATGTCTGCGTGGGAATAGGATTATTGATCTTATCACAAGCCATGATTAATATGTTGGTGTGCACAGGTATCATGCCCGTTACTGGACAGAACATGCCTTTTCTAGCAATGGGTGGATCAGCCATGATTATGAGTTGTGTCTCGCTTGGAATCGTATTAAGTATTGCAAATAAGCGAAATCCAGATAATAATTTATCAACTGAAACAAAGAGGTAACATGAGCATTAAGAGAGCAGTAATTTCTGGTGGAGGTACTGGGGGACATATTTTTCCTGCTATCGCAATCGCAAATCGAATTAAATTGGAGAATCCAACTGCCGAAGTACTATTCATTGGCGCAATGGGAAAAATGGAAATGGAAAAGGTTCCACAAGCGGGTTACCCTATTGAAGGTTTGTGGATCAGTGGTTTTCAACGACGTTTGACTGTAAAAAACTTGATGCTTCCTTTTAAAATTATTCGCTCTATGCTCAAAGCACGAGCGATTCTTAAACGATTTGCGCCTGATGTGGTAATTGGTGTAGGCGGGTATGCCAGCGGACCAACATTGAAGGTCGCTACTCAGTTAGGAATTCCTACTGTGATTCAAGAACAAAATTCGTTTCCTGGAAAAACAAATAAGCTATTGGCGTCGAAAGTCTCGAAAATTTGCGTGGCTTATGAGGGACTTGAGCGGTTTTTTCCGGCCAATAAAATTGAACTTACGGGCAATCCCGTTAGAGAAGATGTGGTGCAGATAGAAGGCAAAAGAGAAGCTGCTTTTGAATTCTTTCAACTCGATAGTAACAAGAAGACTGTTTTTATTGTTGGAGGAAGCTTGGGTGCTCGGACGCTAAATGAAAGTGTGAAACATCAACTTGCTTATTTTGCCGAAAAAGATGTGCAACTCATTTGGCAATGTGGAAAATTTCATTTGGACGCATTGAAGACGGAGTTGGGTGACGAGCTACCGAAAGGAATTATTCTTACCGACTTTATCAGTCGCATGGATTATGCCTATGCTGCGGCAGATATTATCATATCCAGAGCTGGAGCAATTGCAGTTTCTGAATTATGTTTAATTGGTAAACCTGTGATATTAGTCCCTTCACCAAATGTGGCGGAAGATCATCAAACGAAAAATGCAATGGCATTAGTGGATAGAGGTGCTGCTCTATTGGTTAAGGATGTGGTGGCACGAGAGGAGTTAGTTCCTGCCATTATGGAGTTGCTTAATAATGCTAACGAATCGTTGGTTTTGGGGGAGAAAATAAAGGAATTGGCGATTCATCAAGCAGATGCAAAAATCACTGCAGTTATTAATAAGGTACTGAATTAAGTATGAGGCTGGAAGAGGTGAAATATTGTTATTTACTTGGAATCGGAGGGATTGGAATGTCCGCGTTAGCGCGCTACTTCCATGCCAATGGCGTCCATGTTGAAGGATACGATAAAACACCAACACCATTGACGGATGAATTGCAAGGTGAAGGAATAACTGTCCGTTTTGAAGATCGAGGAGCTCATGTAGTTCATCCAGAATTTTCGTTAAGCGAAACGTTAGTTATTTACACGCCAGCCATTCCAAAGGATCATGGTGAGTGGAATTATTTTAAGAACAACGGTTATACTTTATCTAAACGAGCGGAAGTTCTTGGGATGATTACTCATCACCAAAGAAGTTATGCTGTCGCAGGAACGCATGGAAAAACGACCACCTCTACTTTGCTTGCACATGTGTTCAAAGCAACAGGGTTTGGCTGTAATGCCTTTTTGGGAGGTATCAGCTCCAATTACCACACGAATCTTTTTTTGGATACGGCTAGCGGTAATTGCGTGGTAGAAGCGGACGAATTTGATCGTTCTTTTTTACACCTATCTCCGTATGCGGCTACTGTAACTTCGACAGATGCAGATCATTTAGATATCTATGGCGAAGCGAATGAATTAAAGCACGCTTTTCAAGAATTCGCGGAGCGCATCGATAATAGTGGATATCTTGTTGTTCACCATACGATAAAGTTAGGGAGTAAATGTGCTCAGGTAGCTTACGGAATTTCTGAAACTCCAGTTGAAGAACTCGCTGTTCGGGGGTATAATTTGCGCTATGAACACGAACGTTTTTTGATGGATGTAACGGCATTTGGAGCTAATTATACGTCTGTCGAAATTGGAATACCAGGCACCCACAACGCAGAGAACGCCTTGGCAGTTATGGCAATCGGATTACAGGAAAAAATACCATTTGAAAAAATCGCTGCAGCATTGGCAAGTTTTAAGGGAGTAAAAAGGCGTTTCGAATTCCAGATAAAAACAGAGCAGTGTATTTATATTGATGACTATGCACACCATCCAACAGCTATTCATTGTTTAATAGAATCGGTACGTTTAATGTTCCCAACCAAGAAGATTACCGGTGTTTTTCAGCCTCATTTATTCTCACGCACCCGTGATTTTATGGATGAATTTGCCAAAGAATTGAGTGCTTTAGACGAGGTGATTCTTATGCCAATATATCCTGCGCGTGAATTGCCGATTCCCGGTATAACAAGTGATGCATTATTGAGTAAAATAACGGCATCAAAAAAACAACTTTTATCCCCCAATGAAGTATTGACATTCGCCCAGTCTTTTGAGGAAGGGGTGCTTTTGACAATTGGTGCAGGTGACATTGACAGATTAGTTGAACCTATAATAACCGCTCTATCATGAAAAAATGGATTAAGCATTTAGCGGTTTTAGTGCTATCAGCAGCAGTTTTAGTAGTGCTTGTGAGGGCGCTTCAAAAAGAGCAGAAACTCAGCTTAAGTGACCCCATAATAGAGCTGGATATACAGGACGGCATGGCCCTCCTTACAGAGGTAGAGTTGATTGAACGGCTGAAATTTGTGCGATTATACCATGCTGAAATGAAGGTGGAAGAGTTGGATGTTCAAGCAGTAGAGAAGTTTGTGCTGGATATGAATGAAGTAGAAGAGGCCCAAGTTTATAAACTGATTGGGAATACATGGCACATCCGTGCAAAAATAAGACGTCCGATTGCTCGAATCATTCCTGGTGGACGAGATGGATTCTATATGGATAATCGAGGACGTTTAATGGCGTTGACGTCCGGTTATAATGCACGAGTATTGACATTTACAGGGTTGGATGAATTTAATACAGAGGAGGTTTTAGTGGCAGATGAAATTAACAACGATAGTTTAATAACTAATACAAAGCTCGGTGAAATCTATCGTATTTCAAATTATGTTTGTAATAGTGCATTTTATAATTCGCAAATCGTACAAGTACACTACTTGCCTTCTGAAGGCTTCGTATTCTTGCCACGTGTTGGGAATCATGAAATAATTTTTGGTAGGGCTCCTTCGCCAGAGGCCGTTCAAGCTAAGTTTGATAAGCTGACCACCTTCTACGATGAAGTCATACCCTTTGAAGGGTGGGATACATATAGTTCCATCAATTTGAAGTTTGAAAAACAAATAGTTGCAAAGAAAAAATAGGATAAATGTCTGAAATAGTTGTAGGCTTAGATATCGGAACCACCAAGATTGCTTGTTTTGTGGGACGCAAGAATGAGCATGGAAAAATTGAAATTCTTTCCATGGGGAAGACGGAGTCATTGGGTGTAACGCGTGGTGTTGTATCCAACATTGAAAAAACAGTCCAGTCTATCAAAACAGCCGTTGCGGAAGCTCAAGAGCGCGTGGACGGAGAATTGACGATTGGATTGGTAAACGTGGGGATCGCTGGGCAACATATCAATAGTTTGCAGCATAGAGGGATTCATACGCGCCAAGCAACGACCGATGAGATTTCTCAAACAGACATTGACGCATTAATCGATGACATGTATAAATTGGTGATGGAGCCAGGGGAGGAAATTATTCATGTGCTTCCTCAAGAGTATATCATCGACAACGAGCAAGGAATTAAAGATCCAATTGGGATGTCAGGTGTTCGTTTAGAAGCTAATTTCCATATCATTACAGGACGAATAGCTGCGGCAAAAAATATTCAGAAATGTGTGAATAAAGCAGGGCTAGAGGTTTCAGAAACTATTTTAGAGCCGCTCGCAAGCTCCTCTGCAGTGCTTTCTGATGAAGAGAAAGAAGCGGGTGTGGTATTGGTAGATATCGGTGGTGGAACAACTGATGTTGCAATTTTTCACGAAGGAATCATTCGTCACACTGCAGTCATTCCTTTTGGTGGGAATGTGATCACGGAAGACATCAAAGAAGGGTGCACAATCATGAAGCGCCAAGCTGAGTTACTGAAAGTAAAATTTGGAAGCGCACTAGCGAGCGAGAGTCAAGAAAATGAGATAGTTTGTATTCCAGGTCT
>JALQTG010000133.1 GCA_023264075.1 Crocinitomicaceae bacterium | reverse complement strand
GTTTACTAAATCAGCCGTTTTTTTGATCATTTCGGCTTTATTCACATGGTAAGGGATTTCAGTAACAATGATAGCTTCTCTACCATTTACTTCTTCAAAACCTACTTTAGCACGAATTACAATTCGACCTCTACCGGTTTTAAAAGACTCTCTTACTCCTTCATAACCATAAATAATACCACCTGTTGGGAAATCTGGAGCTTTTACATGCGTAATTAATTCATCAATTTCGATATCATTATTATCAATGTAAGCTAAGGTTCCATCAATAACTTCTGTTAAGTTATGAGGCGCCATATTGGTAGCCATACCTACTGCAATACCAGAAGCTCCATTAATTAATAAATTAGGAATACGAGTTGGCATTACTGTTGGTTCTTGCAAAGTATCGTCAAAGTTCAATTGAAAATCAACTGTTTCTTTTTCGATATCAGCCAACATATCTTCCGATATTTTCTTCATTCTTGCTTCTGTATAACGCATAGCCGCCGGACTATCGCCATCTACAGAACCAAAGTTACCTTGACCATCCACTAAGGGATAACGCAACGACCATTCTTGGGCCATACGTACCATGGTATCATAAACAGAACTATCTCCGTGCGGGTGATATTTACCCAATACTTCCCCTACAATTCTTGCAGATTTCTTGTGTGGTCTGTTTGAAACGATTCCTAAATCTTGCATTCCGTAAAGAACGCGGCGGTGAACTGGCTTAAAACCATCACGCACGTCTGGAAGCGCACGGGAAACAATTACCGACATTGAATAATCAATGTAGGCTGACTTCATTTCATCTTCGATGTTGATCTGTATTATTCTTTCTCCTTCTGCCATCTTGTCATTTAATTAATATCTCGTAAAGAATTTTGCGTAACTATTGAAAGCTCCGAAAATATACATTAAAACCATACAGAAAACTCATAAAAAGCCCATTTTACTAACAAAATTCTGTGAAAAATTGTGAACAACTTTGTCACATTAATGAATAAATGGTTCTATATTTGAGAGGTCGTGTGGATTAGAGTATACTTTTAATTCAACGCAATAAATTATTCAATCATATGGAGGCAAAATTTTCACCACGTGTTAAGGATGTGATTAACTTCAGTAGAGAGGAAGCCCTGCGTTTGGGCAATGACTATATCGGAGTAGAACACCTCCTACTTGGGCTAATTCGGGAAGGAGAAGGCTCGGCCATTCAAGTATTAAAGGAATTTAACATAGACCTTTTACAGATACGCCAACAATTAGAAAGTTATTTGTCGCGTTCTTCAAAAATGAATGCAAACCTTACAAACATTCCTTTAGTTAAGCAAGCAGAAAAAGTCCTTAAAATAACTTACCTAGAAGCAAAACTCTTCAAAAGTCCGCTTATCGGCACGGAGCACCTACTCTTATCAATCTTAAAAGATGAGAACAATGTAGCCTGCCGTACCCTAAATAAATACGGTATCATTTACGAAAACATCAAAGACGAAATAGAAGCTATGTTGGAAGAACAAAATAATCCTAAAGCCGAATTCCCGGGCTCAGAAGATGAGGGAGGAGAAGGTGGATTCGCTGGAGGAAGCGGTCAACGTAAAAGCACTGACCCTAAATCAAAAACGCCTGTACTCGACAATTTCGGTAGAGACTTAACAAAAATGGCTGAAGCCGGTAAACTCGATCCAATTGTTGGGCGAGAAAAAGAAATCGAGCGCGTTAGTCAGATTCTTTCGCGAAGAAAAAAGAATAATCCAATATTAATTGGTGAACCAGGTGTTGGAAAAAGTGCAATAGCGGAGGGACTTGCCATTCGTATTGTCGAACGAAAAGTTTCCCGAGTTCTTTTCAATAAACGCATCGTTTCTTTGGACTTAGCATCTTTGGTAGCAGGTACAAAGTACCGTGGTCAATTTGAAGAGCGAATGAAAGCTGTGATGGCAGAAATAGAGAAGAATCCAGATATCATTTTATTCATCGATGAAATTCATACCATAATTGGTGCAGGCGGGGCGAGTGGATCACTAGATGCTTCAAATATGTTTAAACCGGCTTTAGCTCGTGGAGAACTTCAAGCGATTGGAGCAACAACTTTAGATGAGTACCGCCAATACATTGAAAAAGATGGTGCTTTAGAGCGTCGCTTCCAGAAAGTACTTGTTGAACCAACATCACATGCCGAAACAGTTCAAATTCTTAATAACATTAAAGAAAGATACGAGGAACACCATAGTGTCACATATACTCCTGAGGCTATCACTGCTTGCGTATCACTCACAGAACGGTATATTTCCGATCGCCACTTACCGGATAAAGCGATTGACGCATTAGACGAGGTTGGTTCACGTGTGCACCTTACAAACATCAATGTACCTAAAGAAATTCTAGAAATTGAGGCAAAAATAGAAACTGTTAAAGACGATAAAAACAACGTTATTAAATCGCAGCAATACGAAAAGGCAGCTGAATTAAGAGATGCCGAACGGAAACTTCAAGAAGAACTCGAAACGGCAAAAGCGAAATGGGAGGAAGATACGAAAAACCATCGCGTGACTGTAACAGAGGAACACGTAGCCGAAGTAGTTTCAATGATGACAGGAATACCTGTTAATCGTGTAGCGGAAAAAGAAAGCGGGAAACTGGCTAAGATGGCCGAAGAAATAAAAGGCAAGGTAATCGGTCAGGATGATGCTGTAATGAAAGTTGTCAAGGCAATTCAGCGAAACAGAGCAGGATTGAAGGACCCTAATAAACCCATTGGTTCTTTCTTTTTCTTGGGGCCAACAGGTGTAGGTAAGACTCAACTCGCCAAAGTGCTTGCACGCTACATGTTCGACTCTGAAGATTCATTGATTCGAATAGACATGTCGGAGTACATGGAAAAGTTCTCAATTTCTAGATTAGTTGGTGCCCCTCCGGGATACGTTGGATATGAAGAAGGTGGACAGCTCACGGAAAAAGTAAGAAGAAAGCCCTACTCTATTATTTTGTTGGACGAAATTGAGAAAGCACACCCAGATGTCTTCAATCTATTATTACAAGCCCTAGATGACGGTCATATGACGGATGGTTTAGGAAGAAAAATTGATTTCAAAAACTGTATCTTGATTATGACGTCGAACATTGGTGCTCGGCAACTTCAAGATTTCGGGACCGGTGTTGGTTTTGGAACAGCTGCTCGTGCTGCTGCATCTGAAGACGATCAAAAAACAGTAATTCAAAATGCATTACGCAAGGCATTCTCTCCAGAATTCTTGAACCGTATCGACGATATGATTCTCTTTAAACCTTTATCGCGTGAAAGCATTCATGTGATTATCGACTTAGAATTAGATCATCTTTACAAGCGTATAAATGACTTGGGGTACAACATCACAATGAATAAAGAAGCGAAAGACTTTATTGTGGAGAAAGGTTACGACGAGAAATTTGGCGCGCGCCCATTGAAAAGAGCGATTCAAAAGTACGTTGAAGACCCATTAGCGGAACAAATCATCAATGCAACCATTGAAGAAGGAGATAGCATTGAATTAAAACTGAACAAAGAAAAAGACGGTTTAGATACGGTCATTAAAAAGAATAAACCAAAAGCCGACAAAAAGTAAATTGTCAGGTGATAACATTGGGGAGAATCATTCATGGCTCCCCCCTTTTTATTTCTATATAATTTCAAATAATGAGGACACTATTGTTACTTTCCTTTCTTTTCAACTTTTCTTTAGCTTGGTCTGAAAGCATAACACTCGTTGATATTCCTGTACATGTATTCGTAAACGGGGGGGCTACAAAACTTGATAGTGTGCTGTTGCAAACAGAGACCAAATCAAGTGTGAAAGAGATCTTCGATCAACAGATTTTATATCACGATTATACCTTAGAAGTACATCCAAACTCAAATTTTGAGACTTATTGGTCCGTATTCGAACCACGGTGGAGCAAAGTAGACCTAAATAACGACGGTACTTTCGAACTTATCATGCGCGGAAAAAACACCGTACTTGATGAAAAAGAATATGTAGAAATATATAAAAAAACGGACGATTCTTGGGAGAAAATATATTCAGAAGTGGGACGACTACTGGCCTACAAGATCCATCCCAACACAGGAAAAATCATCCTCTATCATCACCGCTACCCGTGTTGTAACAGTGCAAGTCATAATATTTTTACTGTACGTCTTTTAAATGGTAAAATCCATACGACTTCTCGTTTCTTTGTAGGAAGAGATACTGGCGATATGATAGGACCTTTCTTCCCTGATGAAGTTAATCATACGAGCTCCTATGAAAAGCTAGTAGAAATGACAGCATTAAGATGGAGTCCATCAGAAATTACCGAGGATGCTTTTACTAATTATTCGGAAACAAACATTATTGTTCATTATTCTGAGGGAGCACTTTTCAAACGCTTATATTCAAAAGATGGTTGGTCATTCGTACTCATGTACTCTAACATCGTTATAGAACCCGCAATTGTAATTAATCCCGCGAATTTCGTATACAAGCCGGTATATGGATGGATTCAAGATGAAGGATAAACGATTTTTGGTCTCATTTGTTATACCAAATAGCGAATTTCTCAAATTCAGTGGCCATATTCTAGTGAAAGCATTATTTTTGAAATAAAAACAGATCATATGATTAAAAATGTAGCAGTTATAGGCGCAGGTACGATGGGAAATGGAATTGCTCACGTATTTGCTCAATTTGGATATAATGTATCATTAATCGACTTATCAGAAGAATCTTTATCGCGAGCACTGACCACGATTGAAAAGAATTTAGACCGTATGGTCAGTAAGGAAAAAATATCTGAAAATGAAAAAGCAGATACTTTAGGACGATTAAAAACTTTCACTTCTACAGAAGAAGGAGTAAAAGGTGTTCAACTTGTTGTAGAAGCTGCTACGGAAAATGTGGATCTTAAACTGAAAATCTTTCGCCAATTGTCTGAAATCACTCCAGATGATGTTATTCTTGCAACGAACACTTCTTCCATTTCAATTACGAAAATTGCTGCAGTAACGAATCGCCCAGATAAAGTTATTGGGATGCACTTTATGAATCCTGTTCCTGTAATGAAGTTGGTCGAAATTATTCGCGGTTATTCAACATCAGCTGAAGTGACTCAATTGATTATGTCGACTTCAAATTCGCTTAAGAAAGTTCCAGTAGAAGTGAACGATTATCCTGGATTCGTGGCGAACAGAATCTTAATGCCTATGATTAACGAGGCTATTATCACCTTACATGAAGGTGTGGCGGGGGTAGAAGAAATCGATACGGTAATGAAACTTGGAATGGCTCATCCGATGGGACCTTTACAACTGGCTGACTTCATTGGATTAGATGTATGTCTTGCCATCATGGAAGTACTTTATGAAGGGTTTGGTAATCCTAAGTATGCGCCGTGTCCTTTATTAGTAAATATGGTAATGGCTGGAAAAAAAGGTGTTAAATCTGGTGAAGGCTTTTATAACTGGTCACATGGCACGAAGGACCTTATTGTTTCTAGTAATTTCGCGAAGAAATAAAACATATTATAGTTTTTTTAAGCGGTCATTTCCAAATGACCGCTTTTTTTATGCCCAAAATTTTATTCAAAGAATTAATGCTAAAATGAGAAGCCAGAAAATAATCAATTCCCTTCTCCGGCAAACAAAAATTTGTTGGGACTTACAAGATTCGTTTTAACTGCATACATTACAATTGCCGCCGTGTTTTTCACACCAAGCTTTGACATGATATTTTTGCGATGCGTCGTAATAGTATGGGTACTCAGGTGCAACATGTCCGCAATCTGACCATTCGTATGTCCTTCAGCAATAAGCGTGATGATTTCCAATTCACGTTCTGAAAGTGATACTGGCTCGCAAGAAAAGGATTCAAAATCAATATCATCTAGATCAATAGAGGCCTTTTGTATCGTTTC
>JALQTG010000058.1 GCA_023264075.1 Crocinitomicaceae bacterium | reverse complement strand
TGGAAAAGTACACGTAATAATAATAGTCCTCATCAATCTCTAAATACAGCCCTCCATCGCGAACATTCATAAAATCTTGTTGCTGACGCGAGATAACTTCAACAGCTCGATCCAATATCCCGGTCCATTGTCCGATTAAAGTTCCAAAGATTAAAAAGAGCATGACATTTATGAGCTGAAGCTTCATAAAAATGCGTGAAAAGAAAAAATAGAACACCAATGCAACTAGAAACACTGCTAAAACATATGGTTTAAAAATATACATCAACAAAGTACCTAAAACCAATCTCCACCAACGACGTCTAAAGGATATATCGTCAAAAACACCCCTTATTAAAATACACAAGCCAGCCAGCATGAGGGGCTCTTTAATTATTGAGCTACCCCAAAATGCAACACTTGGCATTAATGTAAGAACGGCTAAAACAGCCGGAAAAGATAGTGTAGACCATTTCCGAATAAATTGGGCTAAATCAATTGTTGCCAGAAATGAAAGTAAACTATAAATTAAAAAGTGGACGAGGATATATCCATTCGAAATTAGAAATAGTAGACTATTCACGCGAATGACGTTTCGAGAATCGTTAGGCATTGCACGATCTGGCGCATTCCAATGCCCCAGTTCTTCCATAAAAGTGTCTACGACCAATGGATCATTCTCAATTCCCCAAAAGAATTCCCAATACATCAACGGATGCTCCCATAAAAGGGCATAAAAAATCCGTGATTCTTCAAAAAAGCGCCCTGCGTCTGCAGTAAGCTCTCCCCCACCGTAATGATATGTATAAACATATAAAAAGAACAAAGAGAACAATAATTTGCCTATAAAAATAAATGGAAGGTAGACGCGCAAACTAGGATGCCGCTGTTTACACCACCTATCCAATAAATAGAGAATGATAATTAAATATATGAGCGGTATAATTATATGCACGCACTAGTTTTGGCCAAAAATAATCAAAACTCGGAACTAGATAGGACAAGACAACCCTTTTGCCCCAATTTAGAATTAACCCCTTATAGTGTGTAATTTTTCTACATAATTCGTATTTTCGCACGGATTGTAGCGATTTACACACGGGTGAACTTTATTACGTGTATTTTGTTCTTAAACCAACTATGAATTCAACCAAGTCAACTGTATTAGTCGTAGACGATGAAAAAGATATCCGAGATATTTGTCAAGGAATAATAATGCGTTCGTTCGACTGCTCTGTTCTTGCTAAAGAATCCATTGAGTCGGCACGGCACGCCATTGAATCAGAACATATAGACCTAGCCATATTAGACATTCATCTACAAGACGGAATAGGATTTGAACTCATACCTTTACTCCGTGCTCAACATCCCGACGTAAAAATCATCATGATATCAGCTTACAATCATTGCAGTGAAATGGAAAAAGCCAAAGAACTCAATGTGAGTCAATTTCTCGGCAAGCCCTTCACTGCAAAGGAATTGAAAAGTATACTTCACAATTGGTTGTAATATGAAACAGCAGCACTTATTGATTATTGATGACGACGTAGATATTTGCGCCCTACTGAAACGTTTTTTTGAACGAAAAGGATTTGCGGTAACAACAGCGTTTAAAGCTCAAGATGGAATTGACCTCATTCGAGCACGCGCGTTTGATGTTTTGCTGACGGACTTTCGCTTACCTGACATGGATGGATTAGAAGTTATTAAGGCCGTTCGTTCGCTGCGTGCTGAATTGCCCATCATCGTTATCACTGGTTATTCAGATGTTAAACAAGCCATCAAAGCGATTCGTTTAGGAGCATTCGAATACGTTACAAAACCTATCTATCCAGAAGAAATATTGCTTCACGTTCAAAAAGCGATTGCTTCTCCTTCTTCTACTGATGAGAAAGTACCCAAAAAGACAATTGCTTCCTCTAAAGCATCTGCCTTAAGCCAGCAAAATGATCTTCCAGACTATATTCCGGGAAGTAGTCATCAATCCAAACGCACACAACAACTCATCGAGCTTGTAGCTCCGACGGATATGACAGTCGTTATACTAGGTGAGAGTGGAACAGGAAAAGAAGTCGCTGCCCGAATGATTCATCAATCTTCGAAGCGAAAAAATGCGCCTTTTGTCACCGTCGACTGCGGTGCTTTGCCGCAGGAAATTGCGGGAAGTGAGTTATTCGGACATATGAAAGGCTCATTCACTGGGGCGGTAGCCGACAAAAAGGGCCAATTCGAAATCGCAAATGGCGGAACACTCTTTTTGGATGAAATAGGTAACTTATCTTACGAAAATCAAATAAAACTTTTACGCGTTCTTCAAGAGCGCACCATTCGCAGGTTAGGAAGTGAAAAAGATCAACCTATTGACGTGCGAATTATCGTAGCAACTAACGAGGATTTGAAGGCTGCTATGGAAAGAGGGAATTTCCGAGAAGATATTTACCACCGACTGAATGAATTCAAAGTAGAATTACCAAGCTTGAAAGAGTGTCCTGAAGACATTGAGATATACAGTTCATTCTTCTTAAAAAAAGCAAATGAAGAGTTATCCAAGAATGTGCTCTCCATTGACGAAGATGTTCTAAATTATTTCAAGCAATACAACTGGCCAGGTAATATTCGCGAATTGAAAAATGTTGTACGAAGGTCTGTGCTCTTAAGTGCAGGAGATCATATCCAAGCCAAAGTACTACCTATAGAAATTACAAGTCCCGTTCACGTCAAAAGTGAGTCTAATAATGAAATTCCTCTCGAACAAAATACCTACGACTTAAAAACAATTGTTGAGGCGACAGAAGCGCGGACTATTTTAAGGGCTCTTGAAAAGACTGCCTTCAATAAAAGTCGAACAGCAGCGCTACTCGGCATTGATCGAAAAACATTGTATAATAAAATGGCGACGTACGGAATAAAATAATATCAATGGCAAAGAAAAAGTTAAGTTACTACAATTATTTTCTAGTGTTAGCCATGGTACTCATTTCAGGGTATTATATGACCTCGTTGTTCTATTTAAATAAAACCAATTATTCTGGAGAACAAGCAGACCTTTACGGTCAAATCACCGAAGAGGCAGATGCCATTTTGAAATCTGCTTACCGCATGGAATCATATGCTTATGGCTACATGCTCACAAAAGGTGAAGATACATACGTCAAATTCAAAGGACTTACATGTACATTTAATCGACAATTTCAAGAACTTGATGAACTGTGTCGAGCAAATGATTTGGCAATTGCACATTTAGACAAATTAGATACACTTATTCACGAACGTTTAAATCATATTCAAAAGTTGGTTAAATCTGACTCTCTTCATCATACCAATCAACAGCAGCATCTTGATATGATTGAACAAGGTGGATTACTTGTGGATGAGATAAGCGAAGTATTATTCGATATCAGAGAAGCCATTGCACAGCGCAGAGAAGATAATAAAAAACGAGTACTACATTCTGCTGAGAACACATTATTGCTGCTCACCTTCTTTGGTCTAGTAATGTTAATTATTGTTATCTATAGCTTCAACAAAATGCGCCAAGAAATTCTTATTAATGAAAAAAATGCCCAAGAGATTGCTCAATTCAACATTGAATTGAAGTCTATGAACGAAAATTTAGAAAGTTTTGCCTATGTTGCTTCGCACGACCTAAACGAACCTCTTCGAAAAATTAGAACGTTTGGGGACTTAATCTCTGAAGAGTTGAAAAATTCCACTCCAGATCATGAACTTGTCTTAAAGCATGTAGAACGAATGCAAAACTCTGCATCACGTATGCAGCAATTAATCAATGACTTGCTATCCTACTCCCGTATTTCGCGTCCGATAGAAACATTTGAATCTGTTGATTTAAATGCTATTGTTAATACTGTATGCCTTGATTTAAAGTTTTCTATTGACCGAGAAAAAGCCACCTTCCAAATTGGTGAATTACCTACAATCTCTGCGAATACATCCCAAATGCATCAGCTATTTCAAAATTTAATTAGTAATGCAATTAAGTTTCACGAACCGAACCGCTCCCCATTCATCACAATCTCTGCTACATCTATTTCAGGAAAAGAGGTAGATGCGATGAACGTCAACCTAATCGCCGAGCGTACCTATTGGAAAATTGACGTCGCAGACAATGGAATCGGATTCAGCAATGATTACTCGGATAAGATCTTTCTTATCTTTCAGCGTCTTCATGGTCGCTCTGAATATGAAGGTACCGGTATAGGACTTTCCATCTGTAAGAAAATTTGTGAACAACACCGTGGTGATTTATCCGCATCAGGAATAGAAAAGGAAGGGGCTACCTTTTCGATATTTTTACCTAAAGACTAACACATGAATATAAAAGTATTGATTATTGAGGATGACGAAGACGATTACCTTATCGTAAAGCACTATTTATCCAAAATTACGGAAGCCACTTATGACGTGCATTGGTCGTCCGATTTTGATGAAGCACTGAACGACATATTGGAGAATAAGCATGACATCTACCTGATTGATCACTTCCTCGGTAAAGGAGAAGGATTAGATCTTATTCAACAAGCACGTGCCGCTGATGTAGACAAACCTCTTATTCTTCTAACTGGTGCGAAAAATGAACGCGTAGACCAAGAGGCTATGCGGAATGGGGCATCTGACTTCATCATAAAAAGTGAAGTAAAAGTTGACACGCTGGAGCGAACACTTCGCTATGCTATCGAACGCTATCGTCAGCAAAAATCAATTAAAGAACAGGAAAAAAAATACCGGAGTTTATTCGAATTAAGCATGGAGCCAGTCGTGATTTTAGATCATGACTTTCACATAATGGAATTCAATTCCGCCTTTGCCAAGTTATTTTTCAAAGGGCAAAAAGAAATCCCGCGTAACTTCAAATCATTCTTTCTGTATGATTTTGATTATCGCCTTTTGCTTGCAAAAATAGAAGAAGATGGATACGTCAAAGGATGGAAAACTATGCTAAATATTCAAGACAAGCGAAAAACAGTAATTCTCTCCCTCGCTGCATTACCCAATGACAATCACCCTGGCCAACACTTCTTTCATGTTGCCATAAACGACGTTACGAAGCTAATGTCGGCACAAGAAGAAATACAACGAATGGAGAAATTAAGCATGACCGGTCGAATGGCGCGGATTATCGCTCATGAGGTAAGGAACCCGCTTACAAACATTAACTTGGCCATTGGTGAATTAAAAGAGATCGTTGGTGAAGAAAACGAGGAGGTCAATATATATTGTGAAATGATTGGTCGAAATGCGCATCGAATTGCTAAACTGATTGATGATTTGCTAACCAGTGCCAAACCAGCAACACTTGAAGTCGTTCCAGCTTGTATGAATGAAGTTATTGAACGTGCAATTGAATTTTGCAAAGACCGTATTGACTTAAAACAGGTCGATTTTAAGTATACATTCGATGATCCCAAAATTACTGGTAAGTGGGATCCAGAAAAATTAAAAATTGCGTTTGTCAACATTATCATCAATGCGATTGAAGCAATGAACGAAAATGAATCACCGCGGCTTCTGGTGCACCTTGGTGTTAAAAATGGTAATCCCGTTATTCGTATAGAGGACAATGGAAAAGGAATGGATGAGGAAACTCAAAACAATTTGTTCGAACCTTTTTACTCTAAACGAAAAGATGGTCTTGGATTAGGAATGACAGCAACTCATAATATTGTTAGCATGCATAAAGGAAAGATCAAAGTAAAATCAACCTTAGGAAAAGGAACCGCGTTTGAGATTGTTTTGTAAATATAAAAAGTAGGTCTTAAACCGCGACATTATGCTCTCGAAGTGCGTCGTTTAAGGATGTCTTTAAATCTGTACTCTCCTTTCTTTTTCCAATAATTAATGCACAAGGTACTTGGTAGTCACCAGCAGGAAAATGCTTAGTATATGATCCAGGAATTACTACGCTTCGAGCGGGGACTATACCTTTGTACTCGACTGGCTCAGTACCGGTAACATCTATGATTTTAGTTGACTTCGTCAAAACCACATTCGCACCTAAAACTGCCTCACGCTCTACGCGAACACCTTCTACAACGATACAGCGAGAACCAACAAATGCATTGTCCTCAATAATCACCGGTGCCGCTTGAAGAGGTTCGAGTACACCTCCTATACCTACCCCACCACTTAAATGGACATGCTTTCCAATTTGAGCACATGAACCCACAGTAGCCCAGGTGTCTACCATAGTCCCTTCGTCGACATATGCTCCGATATTCACATATGATGGCATTAATATAACACCACTTGATATATACGCTCCATAGCGCGCAACTGCATGCGGAACAACGCGAACTCCCAATTCTTTATACCCCTTTTTCAGCGCCATTTTATCGTGAAATTCAAAAGGACCGACCTCAATCGTCTCCATTTTTCGAATAGGAAAATACATCACTACGGCTTTCTTCACCCATTCATTCACTTGCCAAGAACCATCAGGCAGCGGTTCAGCAACGCGAAGTCTCCCCTTATCAATCTCCTCAATAACGGCTTCGATCGCGCTTATAGTGTTTGACTCGCTCAGTAACTCTCTGTTCTCCCAAGCCGCTTCTATACTATTTTTCATGTCTTTAATTTATACCACAAAGATAAAAGGGTTCTTCTTTAGACTGCAATAATTCACGAAATTTCACAGGTCCCCCAAAGATTGTTCATCTGAGAATAAATTTAGCCCTGAAATAACACCCCATTTTCGTGGCTACAAAAATTAAAGAACTGAAGGTCTTCTTCTAACACAATGATTTTATGTATTTTGAGCCTCGATGAGTAAAGCGCGATACATCAGTGTAACATACGTTACGCTGTTAGCCATTAGTTCACGCTAACTTTGTCAAAAAAATAAGAAGCAGTGTTAGAAGTATTTGGTTATATCAGCGCATTAGTTATTGGAATCTCTTTAGGTTTAATTGGAGGAGGCGGATCTATTTTAGCCGTTCCCGTATTGGCGTATTTATTTTTATTAGATGCGAAATTCGCAACAGCCTACTCACTTTTCGTGGTAGGTTTTTCAGCATTAGTTGGTGGAATTCAACAACACATGAAAGGAAGCGTTGATTGGAAAACAGCAATTGTTTTTGGTATTCCTTCTATTATTGGAGTTACACTCGTACGGAAGTTCGTAGTGCCCATGTTGCCAGATGTCATGCTTACGATTGGAGATTTTGAGTTCACACGTCGTATGGCCATGTTTGGCTTGTTTGCTGTGCTTATGATTCCTGCAGGTATTTCCATGATTCGAGAGAAAAAAGACAAAAAAGAACGTACTGGAGAAACTAAATACAATTATCCTTTGATATTGATCGAGGGACTTCTCGTTGGAGGAATTACAGGTTTGATAGGAGCTGGGGGAGGATTTTTAATCATTCCAGCATTAGTGATTTTGGCCAACATTGATATGAAAATAGCTGTTGGAACATCCCTCATCATCATTGCCTTTAAGTCGCTTCTTGGATTTTTCTTAGGGGATGCAATTACCTTGACTATTGATTGGACTTTACTCCTTACATTTACTGTCGCGTCAGTTGCTGGAATATTCATAGGAACTTATCTCAGCAACTTTATCGATGGAAAAAAGTTAAAGAAAGGTTTTGGCTATTTCATTTTTGTGATGGCAATCTTCATCTTTTATATGGAATTCTTTGTAAAAAGATGATTATACCAAAAACAGGAACTTAAAGTACGTTACGTTTATCCTTTAAGTGGTGACTTCGATAGCGCAAACAATGCGAAGAAACAGAGGATGCCGTTTATTCCGAGTAACTCATGTCCCGTCACATAACCTGGAAACAACTGTTGTTCATACGTTTTATATATATAACATACTACGGGAACAACTACACATACTACCCACGTTAGGTGATCACTAACTTGCCGTTTAGAGATGATACCAAAAAAGAAGAGCCCCAATAGCGGTCCGTAGGTATATCCTGCCATTTTAAATAAGGTGTTGATGACATTTTGCTCTTTAAAAGCGTTTGCCAAAAGAATAACAAAAAAGAGAATAACAGTCATTCCTATGTGTATCATTTTCCGTTGGCGCTCCGCTTTTTCTTGATCTTCTAATTGATCTACTCGGAAAACATCTACACTGGCAGATGTCGTGAGCGAGGTGAGCGCTGAGTCAGCGCTTGAATAGGCCGCCGCAACTAGTCCCAGAATAAAAAGTATTCCAATCAAGCCCTCCATCCCTAGTCCCTGTGCTCCAGAAAGTGCAATTAATGGAAAGAGCCGATCTGCGCGACTCGCCTCATCCATTCCTTGAAATGCAGTTTGAATGTCTGGTTGGCTATCCATGAATAAATACAAAAGCGCACCCAATAAAAGAAAAATAAAGTTTACACCAAATAAAATCACCGAGAACCATATCATGTTCTTTTTCGCTTCTTTTTCATTCTTACAGGTTAAGTTTTTTTGCATCATATCCTGATCTAGACCTGTCATTGCAACGGTAATAAAAAAACCACCTAATATTCCTTTAAGCCAATAATTGCTTTTTCCGATATCCTCCGTTATAAACCAGTCTACCAATCCCAACCTCCTCAATCCATCGTTTGTTGCTTCCGAACCCAGTGCCGTATAGATTAAGTAGACACTAATTACTAAAGATAAAAGCATAAATGTGGTTTGAAGGGTATCTGTCCACACAATTGTTTTTATTCCTCCGCGGTAGGTATAGACATAAATCAATAAAAGCGTAATGAGTACCGAAATCTCAAAGCTAATGCCATAGCGACTTAAGACAAAATAATCCAATACATCAGCTACTAGGAATAGTCGAACGGAAGCACCTAAAATGCGTGACAATAAAAAGAAGCTTGCACCCACCCGATGCGTATTTTCTCCATATCTATTACCAAGGTAAGAATAGATTGAAGTAAGATTGAGTCGATAATAAAGAGGCAAAAGAACAAATGCGATGACTGCGTACCCCAGCATATAACCGATTACCATTTGCATGTAAGAGAACCCCTCCGTACCAACCATTCCGGGAACAGAAATAAATGTTATTCCAGAGAGCGAGGCACCAATCATCCCAAAGCTTACTAAATACCATTTAGAAGATTTGTTTCCTGAGAAGAAAGTATCGTTTTTCGCACCTTTCGACGTCAAATAGGATATACCCATGAGAACCAAAAAGTAAGCAATAATAATAATCAGAATAGAAATTCCCGACATAAACGATGAGAGTTCTAACGATATTAGGCGCCAATCATTCGACGCAAATCACCGATTGCATTTTCCCAATATAGCTGCACCTCTTCCATCTCATCTTCTGTAGCGAAAGATGTAAGATTAAATACTACTTCTTTTGTCATTGGGTCAATAGTATAACGCATTTCTACATATGAGTCAATGCCCTCCTCCTCGTCTTCTAACCATCTAAACTTTATAAATTCATTGTTCTTTTTGGATATTAAACGTGCAGATTCTTCGCTTCCGTTCCAATAAAATGTAAAAATATCATCTTTAATATCGACGTCATCTGCGAACCATTCACTCAATCCACTCGGCGTCATTAACAAATTAGTTAATACTTTGGGAGATGTTTTAAAGATATATTCTTGTTCAAACTTAATTTTCTCTGACATAATAAAACCTTATCTGTATTTTTTAGGGAACTTACTAGTTGATTGTAATATACTCAATCTCGTCGATTTACGCTATTTTCTCACCTGCATTTTATGAACAGTGTGCAAAATTACGAAATAGATAACTGAAATAGAGAATATTAATACCATAGGTTATTAACATCCGACAATTTTTTTTCACTATTCGCAAAATACCTTAATTGTAATACTTGGAAGAACAAAAAAAGAAATTATATTTGCACCCGATTTAATGAGATGGCGAGGTAGCTCAGTTGGTTAGAGCGCAGGATTCATAACCCTGAGGTCGAGAGTTCAAATCTCTCTCTCGCTACAACAAGGGAAGTCAATCCCAGTAAAGGTTTCAGAGTTTTCACTGAAACCTTTTTTTATTCCCTAAACTTTCTTGTGCTAGGAACTGTGCTAGGTCTTGTGCTAGGAATTTCCTCGATTT
>JALQTG010000087.1 GCA_023264075.1 Crocinitomicaceae bacterium | reverse complement strand
TTAATCAATAAATAAGTAAATAAAAGATCATGGAAGATTTAATTAATAACAAGCAAGAGCAATTGTCTCAGTCTGTTGTGTTGAAGCAGTTTTTTAGTAATGTGTATTCATACATGTTCCTAGCATTAATCGTTTCGGGAGTAGTGTCCTGGTATATTGCGGAGTCTGGATTGATTTACGACTGGTTTTATAATATCGATTATGTTACCGGATCAGCTTCTATTTCACCTATTTTCTACGTTGTAGTTTTTGCTCCGGTAGGTCTCGCTTTGTGGATGCAAGCTCGTTTTCATAAGTTGTCTTTTAGCGCGCTAATGGGAATGTTTCTTTTATATTCAATTTTGATTGGAGCTGCTTTGTCCTCTATCTTTTTAGTATACAGCATTGGGAGCTTAGTATCTACATTTTTCATTGCAGCCGGAGCTTTTGCTGCTATGGCTATTTTGGGCTATACCACGTCAGTTGATTTATCTAAAATGGGTAGCCTTTTGTATATGGCGTTTATTGGAATATTCATTGCAGCTATCGTTAATATGTTCTTAGGTAGCTCAATGCTGTCGTTTGCCATTTCTGTTATCGGAGTTTTTGTCTTCACAGGTTTGACAGCTTGGGAAATGCAGCGATTGAAAGCGCTCGCATCGGATGCATCAATTAGCGGGGAAGATAAGCGTAAGTTAACGATCATTGGAGGGTTGACACTTTACATCTTGTTTATCAATTTGTTTATGTCCTTACTTAACTTACTTGGCGGTAGAGATTAATTCTTTTCGAACCACTGCATGATGAGTTCGCGCGCTCCAATTTGAGAGGCGACGAATGCTTTTACGCGGGGCTGTAATTGTTCAAGTTCACCAAGTTGAGTCTGCATAGCGTAACGGAGTTCGTCCATACTTTGCACAGCAGTTCCGATTCCAGCAGAAATAAACATAATCGCTTCTGGAAACTTCGCGTAATGTGGGCCGAAAAAAACAGGAAGGCCGAAAGTAGCTGGCTCCAATATGTTATGTAGCCCTGTTTTAAATGCTCCACCTACGTAAGCTATCGTTCCATATTGATAAGCGTCAGCCAACACGCCGATACAATTGAGGATTACCACTTGAGTAGTTTCATTAATACGTCCTGATTGCTGAATGTGCGTGTAGGTTTCGACAGTTACTTGAAGCTCCGATAGGATGCGATTCACATTGGTTTCATTCACTTCATGTGGAGCAAAAATTACTTTATCAAAGTGATTATTTCCATTGATGTAGGGAATCAATATCTCTTCATCTTCTTTCCATGAGCTTCCGACCACCAAAACCTTGTCTTCAGGTGCTATCCAATTTTTGAGGTATTCATTGATGTTTTGCTCTTTTACACGGTCATTCACGCGGTCGTAACGCGTATCTCCAACGCGGGTAACTGAATCTATACCAATTGCGGTTAATAAATGCTTAGTTTGCTCGTCTTGAACAAAGAAGTGCCGGAAGTGAGTAAGTCCTTTGCGGAATATACCTCCGTACCATTTGAAAAAACGATGGTTTGGATTGAGTAAAGTGCTAATCGAATAGAGTTTGCAATTTGCCTTTTGTGCATTTTCAATATAGTTTAACCAAAACTCATACTTTACAAAAAAGGCGATTTTGGGTTGAAAGTGTGCAATGAATTTTCGGGCATTCGAAGGCGTATCCAATGGCAGATAGCAACAATGGTCGGCGAACTCATAATTCTTTCTGACCTCATACCCTGAAGGACTAAAAAATGTAAGCAGTATAAAATGATCTGGATGTTTCTTTTTCCAAGATTCAATTATAGGCCTCCCTTGTTCAAATTCTCCTAGTGACGCACAGTGAAACCAAATGACGTGTTCTTGTTCTACAACTGGAAGATCTTTAGAGAAGTGTTTTCTACCCTCTACCCATTGTCCTGCTTTAGGAATGAATAGCGCAGCTATTCGAACAGCCAAACCGTAAATATGAATGGAAAGATTGTAAACTAGCATTAGTCGAAATAGAATTCTTTAGGTTGACGCTTATAAACAGGAACTAGCCAACCTACCTTGAAGCCGAATTGATACTCAATACGTATGTCTTTTGAAACAAATTCATTGGGCTTATCCCAAAATATATCGCGCTGATCTTGCGTGAATCCTTGTTGGAAATAAAAACCACCATAGAAATTGTAAACACCTTGATTTGCCATGAAATTGTAGCCAATGAATTGCGTCGTGTTGAAACCAATTGTTAATCGATCATAACCTTTTAAATTTTCTTCCTCGATTTGTGGCACTTCATCTTGTTGCGACTCAATGCGTAAACGATGCCATAGATAACCTGCCCCGAGCTGAATCATAAGTCCAGAGTTGTCGTTTGGACTCCATATTGGAATTACTTTTCCAACCATCGCGTTTATATTGAATCCACGAACGAAAAATAGGATTTCAGCAGGTGAGCCAGATGAATTCGTAATGGTTCCTGCCTCATCTCTTAAATTATCTAGTAAGCCTTCGATATGTATTTTGTTTCCGAAGATAAAGTTTCCGTCAGCTGCATAAATCCAGTTCTTCTTGGTTTTGTATCCAGCTACCCCGCCTAAGTTACTGGTGAATCCATAGCGCTCCGCAAAGGCACCGCCAGGAATATTCATTCCGAAATGTACCCCGACATAAGGCGTTCCAATGATTCCTTTGGTTACATCACGTTGTGCACTACTGAGTAGCGACAAAAAAACACAAACCATCAATGCAATTGTAAATCTCCACATGCCTACAAATTTATAAACATTAACGAAAGGAAGAATAAAGTATTGGGTTTCGGAATGAATATTTCAAAACGAAACATAATATCGTTAAGGATTTGCTAGATAAACGCGAGTAACTCATGGGCGAAATCTTCCCATGTGGCATGCTGCTGTTGACTTAATGCGACACTAAATTGCTCAAATGCACCAGTTGTAAATCCTGTGTTGAGCGTTTGGGCTAATTTTTTAGGAGTGCAATTTGTAACAAGGTATCCGTTTTTATCGTGTTGAATAAACTCAGATAAACCACCGACATTGCTCGCTACGACGGGGATATTAAAGTGATGCGCGATGGCCGTAATACCGCTTTGAGTTGCACTTTTATAGGGAAGAACGCAACATGCTGCAGCGGAAAAGTAAAGATGAACTTCGTGATCTGGTATGTAAGCATTGAATTGATGTACGCGAGTTTCGAGTTGATGGTCTTGAATGATGCGTTGATAAAGTGTGAATGAACCATAGACTTCACCTGCAATGAGAAGATGAATATCCGGTGCTAAGAGTGCAAGAGCTTGAAGCAGCGTGTCAAGGCCTTTATAATCTCGAATAAGCCCGAAAAAGAGTAAGTACTGATTTGAAGGATCTAATTGAAGTTGATTCAACGCTGCTTCTCGACGAATCAAACTTCCAAAATGGTCATAGGAGGGATGTAATATGGTCTGAACCTTTACTGTTGGATAGTTCTTAAGAATATCCTTACGGACAGATTCTGACAACGCTACAAAGCGATTGCTACGCTGGAAAAAGTAATGTGATAGGACTTTATCTAACCGACTTTTTTCGTGCGGTATGGCATTGTGAACAATTGAAACAACTTTACATTTTTTTGCCAGTCGTTTCGCTACATAACCGAGCGAGGGCGCCATGAAGGGCATCCAATAACCGATAATCAATACATCTGGTTGAAAGTGCTCAATGGCTTTTGCCGTCTTCCGAAATGAGCGCGGAGATATAGAGTTTAATGTGCGCTCGGAAGGTATGGCATCTGCATTGTCTTCAGGGCTGACAAGTTGCGTTTTTCCCGGAAAGAGAAGGGAAGGATATTGCAGTGAAAAATTAAATGCTTTTACTTTGTGCTGTTTTTCCAATGCACGGTAAAGTGCGGCATTGAATTGGGCTATCCCTCCACGAAAGGGATAAAACGTTGATAGAAAAGCAATTTTCATAGACTACGAATATAGGTAAAAGAACGAAAGATGCGATTGTTTTTGGAGCAAACACGACGAAGTAAGGTGCACGCTTTTATCGGATGGAGTAAATTTCGTTATTTTTGTTGTGTAATTCGTTGAAGGTATGAAACAAAATCGTGTAAGAATAAGTCTTTTGTTGTTGGTCGCTTGTGCTTTTGCATTGAGTTTTATTTCCAAGCCGAAAGTGAAACACCTCATCGGAACTTGGGAAATATATAAGGTGCAGAAAAAGAATAAATCGCCTAAAGAAAATCGAGAGAAGTTTTTACAGTTTGACGAGGATGGAACGATTCAAGGAGGTTCGATCGGGGATGCTCCAAGTAAAAATGGCACATGGACCTTGGATGACACGAACTTGATATTGACTTTGAATACAGCAGAAGGGAATAAAGATGATGGAGAATATTCGATTGTAAAATTGAATAAGCGGGAAATGATTCTACTTAAAAATGCCTACACGATTTTCTTCGAAAAAATAAAGTAATCTTTAATAAAAAACTTAAACAATCTATTAAGTTGATGGGTTTTAAAAATCTATTTTTCAAATAGTTATTCTATCCCGTAATTTCTTAAGGAGTAATGGGTTTCTGTGCCCTTTTTGATATTGAGCGTATCAAAATTAGCGATGGTCAACTCCTTGTCTACACGTTGAACAAGACCTACGTGATTTGCATATGTGTCGTATTTTCGATCATAGTCGACAAGTGAAAAGAAGTCTTCATACTCTACAACTACTGTTGAATCAAATGTGAACCCATTAAATGTTTTTTCTTTGTTCAGGTCAAAATAATAAGCGGTTTGTTCATCGTTCGTATTAAAAGCATTGATGTCCCATTCTTTATCATTGGTAACAGCGAATACTAAACGAATTATGCGCTGGTTTTCTTCAGTTTGCTCTCCACGCCCTTCTGAAATAATTGCTGTCCAAACACGTTGGTCTAAGAGTTCTCCAGTGATGGCGTCGTATTTATAACGGAATACTTTGTTGGCCATTCTGCCTTGATTGTCTTCTACGGGTTCACCAATCACGGTTTTTAGGGTGTATCTTATTGTGTCATGTGCTGGAACTAAGTCTTCGTCATGGAAAATTTCCATCACATCGTATTCTACAAACACACCTTGTTCTAATCCAAAATAGCCGTAACCAAAATGTACAGATTGTTGATCTCGCTTACAAGACAGAACCACGAGGAAAATCGCTATGATGGATAGTACTCTTTTCATTAGATATCTATTTAACGTAAAGATATGGAATTAAGTTGAAAAGTAATTGTAAAGGAGGCTTTTTTTACAATTTTTCAAGTATCATTCGTTAGGATTAATTCCTTGTTCTTTTAGGCGCGCGAGATGTCGCTTCAAGAACTCTCCCTCGAGTACTTTTCCGTTGTAATAGTAAGTTCTTCCGGTTTCTTTTCCTTGATTGTTGTAGTTGAACCACCATCCATGTTTTTGTCTGTTTTTCCAACGTTCTATAAGTGCTACTCCGCCAGTAGGGTGGTAATGCTTCACAATACCTTCATAAACACCATTGTTGTACACACACTCTTTTTTTAAAGCTCCACCAGGAAAGTACTCCTTGGCTTCTCCATTCAAGCGGCCATTTTCAAAATTGAGTTCTTGTGCTACTTCAACGCGCTTGTCACCGGGGTCCTCAGGTACATAGTAAATTGTTTTTTTTCCATTTAGCACATCTTCCTTGTAAGTCTCTTTGAAACTTAACCGTTCACTTGGACCGTAATGCGTCCAAACACTATCTTTTTTCTGGTTTATATATATACCAAATGCCATGAGTTTTTTGTTCTCATGATACATGTAGGATTCAGAGCGACCGGTAGTTGGATTATGATTAACCACCGCCATAATTTTTGAGGATGGATAATAATATACAAACTTCCCTGTTGGTTGATCATTAATGAATTGTCCTTTATAGACTGGTACGTTTGAGTTTTCGTAATATTTCACCCATTCTCCTTGCTTACGCCCCTTGGTATCTGTTAAATTTTGCGCGATTAATCCCACAGACATAAAAAGAAATACAACGGTAAGTAATTTCATTATTTAATCGGTTTAATTCGGTTATATAATTCCACCAAATCTGTTACTAGCAGGGTTGGTGTTTGTGTCAATCGCTCGTTTGATTTAACAGCTGCCGTATTCATTCCAAGATTCGTTCCAAACAAAATGTCGCTATCCGTATCTCCGACCATCCAAGAGTTAGTAAAGTCGATTGTTGAGAATTGTTCTTGTGCTTCTAATCCCATAGCTGGTGCGGGTTTCCTTCTGTCATTAGGGGCGCCGTTTAAATTTTTTGCTACGTAAATTGCGTCAATCTTAATTTCATGTGCCGCCAATGAATCTGTCATATAACGATGAATATCATTCAGGTTACTTTCGGAAATAATGTTTTTAGCAATGCATTGCTGATTAGTAACAACGATAATTCGATCAAATAATGAAGCTAGCAATTGAATACCCTCGATGGCATGTTCACAAAAAATAAATTCTGAAGGACGTGTAATGTATCCATCGAATTTACGTACGTTGATGACACCGTCTCTGTCTAAAAAAAGCGTATTAAATGGGGTTTTCGACGTAAATACTTTCACTTGAAAAATCAGATGGTTTTTTCAATTAAATAGATGTTTCGGGATGACGAATTTCTTCCTACTAATTCGGCAACGAAGCCAGCTAGGAAAAATTGTGCACCTATGATCATAGCCGTGAGGGCAATGTAAAACTCAGCTCTATCAGCAAGCAACCGTGCTGGATTTTCAGAGATTAACGAAATGACTTTAACTATGCCTAAATAGGCGGCAATCCCGAATCCTATTATAAATAAAAGTGTCCCCATGGCACCAAAGAAATGCATTGGCTTTTTTCCGAACTTCCCCATAAAAACGACCGTGAGTAAATCCAAAGGTCCATTCAGGAAGCGGTTAAGCCCAAATTTCGTAGTGCCATATTTTCGCGCTTGATGATGCACAACCTTTTCACCGATTTTTGTAAATCCTGCATATTTAGCGAGAGGAGGAATGTAGCGATGCATGTCTCCATAGACCTCAATACTCTTAACCACGGCCGATTTGTATGCCTTTAATCCGCAATTGAAGTCGTGTAAATAAATGCCTGTCAACCTACGCGCAGTCCAATTATACAATTTTGTAGGAATGGTCTTCGTAAGTGGGTCGTAGCGTTTCTTTTTCCATCCGGATACCACATCGAAATCGTCTTCTGTAATCATTCGATACAATTCTGGAATCTCATCAGGAGAATCTTGCAAATCTGCATCCATGGTAATGACAACGTCTCCCTTACATGCTTCAAAGCCTTTTTGCAACGCTGCAGACTTACCATAGTTCCGTTGAAATTTTATTGCCCGAACACATGTGTCATTTGTTCGCAAGCTTTCTACCACCTCCCATGATCCATCTTTACTACCGTCGTCAACAAAAATAATTTCGTAAGTAAAGGTATTTGCTTTCATTACGCGTTGAATCCAAGCATGCAGCTCTGGAAGAGATTCCACTTCATTGAAGAGTGGGACAACGATAGATATATTTGGATTTTCAATCATGCAGGACAAATATACTTTTTTTCATTGTGAGTGCGGAAATCAAGGGGAAGAAATATTAGGTGTTCATTTTTTTAACAGGTTCTGTACCTTGAACTAGCAGTTTGTAGTTAAGTCAATCGATCGACTCTCAATAATTCCTCTTATTTTTGTTCCATAAATGTTAGAATCATGCAAGAAGAGTTTACATTGAAAGAAGCGTTAGAAGCAGTAGAAACCTTTCACATTGCCTTTGGAATTGAAAATAATTACTCGCCTACAGCAGATTTGCCTTCAGAAGTGAATCAGTTGCGCTACAAGTTGATGCGCGAAGAAAATGAGGAGTATTTAGAAGCAGCGTCTAATAATGATATCGTTGAGATTGCTGATGCGTTAGGAGACCAACTGTATATCTTGTGTGGAACAATATTAAAGCACGGCTTACAAGATAAAATTGGTGCTATTTTTCGTGAAATTCAGCGCTCAAATATGAGTAAGTTAGGTGCTGATGGAAAACCAATTTATAGGGAGGATGGGAAAGTATTGAAGGGAGAGAATTATTTCCGTCCAAATATTAAAGCTGTAATAGATAAGTAGTGAAAGCTTTCAATATTCGTGTCTATGGACTTCTTTTGAATTCAAGAAATGAAGTGCTTGTATCGGACGAACACCGCTTTGGAATGATGTTTACCAAGTTCCCGGGTGGCGGATTAGAATGGGGCGAAGGACTTCTTGATGCGTTGCGGCGCGAATTTCGGGAGGAAGTGAAGATCGATGTAGAAGTAAAAGATTTGTTTTATCTTACTGATTATTTTCAGCCTTCAGCGTTTGATAAGGAACAGCAAATTATAAGTGTCTATTATAAAGTTGACTATAAGAATTGGTTGTCTATTCCTGTTGAATGTGAAGTAACTAATTTAAACGGTAAGGAAGAGGTTCATCGATGGGTTGATTTGGCGGATTTAACACCTACAGACTTTAAATTTCCAATTGACCGGCTAGTTGCTGAGAAATTAAGGAGCAAATTCAACTAGCGAATAAACAATACAAGTGAATTGGTTGTTTTAAAATAATAAAATTCTACCATGTTCAGTATATTTAAGAAAAGAACTCCAATCGAAAAATTACAAAATCGACACGCCAAACTGTTACAAGAGGCTTTTGTATTATCGAAGTCTAACCGCTCTGCTAGTGATGCGAAAATGGTGGAAGCGCAAAAGGTTGAACAGCAAATCAATGATCTTCAAAGAAAAGCTTAAGCCTTTTTGTAACCTATTTTATTTATCAATCGCTTCCAATTGCGTTTGTGTGTAATTTAACTAAGTTTTATTCCGTTGTTCGTTTTCTACCTAATTATAGGAGTTAGCGACTATGCTAAATTTCCTACTATTCATTGGCCGTACTAATGAACAAATTAGTATATTCGCAATCACATTAAAAAATCGTAAAAGCAAGTTAATTATGGCCTTTGATATTGAAATGATTAAAGCTGTATATGAGCGATACCCTGAACGTATTGCTGCAGCGCGCAAGGTGGTAAATCGACCATTAACCTTATCTGAGAAAATTTTGTATACACACCTTTGGGATGGTCCTGCAACAGAGACCTTTGAGCGAGGAAAATCGTATGTTGATTTCGCCCCTGATCGTGTCGCAATGCAAGATGCAACTGCGCAAATGGCGTTGTTACAATTCATGCAAGCGGGAAAAGATAAAGTTGCGGTTCCTTCAACGGCTCACGCGGATCACCTGATTTTGGCTAAACTTGGCGCAGATAGAGATTTACAAGATTCATTGAACAAAAATAATGAGGTGTTTAATTTCCTTTCGTCAGTATGTAATAAGTATGGCATTGGTTTTTGGAAGCCGGGAGCAGGTATTATTCACCAAGTGGTATTGGAAAATTATGCGTTTCCAGGAGGGATGATGATTGGTACTGACTCCCACACAGTGAATGCTGGTGGTTTGGGAATGGTAGCTGTTGGAGTTGGTGGCGCAGATGCGGTAGACGTAATGGCCGGTATGGCTTGGGAATTGAAATTCCCAAAATTGATTGGTGTGAAATTAACCGGTAAAATGAATGGTTGGACATCACCTAAAGACGTGATTTTAAAAGTTGCAGGTATTCTTACGGTTAAAGGAGGTACTGGTGCGATTGTAGAATATTTTGGAGAAGGAGCGACTTCGATGTCTTGTACTGGTAAAGGTACGATTTGTAACATGGGAGCTGAAATTGGCGCGACTACCTCCACGTTTGGATATGATGAATCGATGCGGCGTTATTTACGTGCAACAGGGCGCGAAGATGTAGTTGCTTTAGCAGATACAGTGGCAGAACACTTAACAGGTGATGCTGAAGTATATGCACATCCTGAAAAATATTTCGACCAAGTAATTGAGATTAATTTGGACGAATTGATGCCACATATCAACGGACCGTTTACACCGGATTTAGCAACTCCAATCAATGAAATGAAAGCAGCTGCTCAAAAGGGTGGATGGCCAGAGAAAATTGAATGGGGATTAATCGGTTCATGTACAAACTCTTCGTATGAAGATTTAAGTAGAGCGGCATCTATCGCAAAACAAGCTGTTGAAAAAGGATTAATGACGAAGGCTGAATTTGGAATCAACCCCGGTTCTGAGCAAGTACGTTACACGGCTGAAAGAGACGGAATTCTTCAAGTGTTTGAAGATTTGAAGGCAACACTATTCACGAATGCTTGTGGACCATGTATTGGTCAGTGGGATAGAGCAGGAGCAGAAAAGCAAGAGAAAAATACCATTATTCATTCGTTCAACAGAAACTTCTCTAAACGTGCGGATGGAAATCCAAATACACACGCATTTGTAGCTTCTCCTGAAATTGTAGCAGCAATGGCGATTGCGGGTGATTTAACCTTTAATCCGTTAACAGACACTTTAACAAACGACAAAGGTGAACAGGTGAAGTTAGATGCTCCTTATGGAGACGAACTACCGGCGAATGGCTTTGATGTAGAAGATAATGGATATCAAGCTCCAGCTGAAGATGGAAGTGGCGTGCAAGTTATGGTGAATCCAACTTCTGATCGTTTACAGTTACTTGATCCTTTCCAACCGTGGGACGGAAATAACATTACAGGAGCAAAGTTATTGATTAAGGCGTTTGGAAAATGTACGACCGACCATATTTCTATGGCTGGTCCATGGTTGAGATACCGTGGTCACCTAGATAACATTTCGAACAATATGTTGATTGGAGCTGTAAATGCGTTTAATCAAGAAACGAATAAGGTAAAGAACCAATTGACGGGTGCTTACGGTGAGGTTCCGGCAACGGCAAGAGCGTACAAAGCGGCTGGTGTTCCATCTGTTGTAGTGGGAGATCATAATTACGGAGAAGGTTCATCTCGTGAACATGCTGCGATGGAGCCTCGTCACCTAGGTGTGCGAGCAGTAATTGTAAAATCGTTTGCACGTATCCATGAAACGAACTTAAAGAAGCAAGGTATGCTTGGATTGACATTTGCTAATGAAGCAGATTATGATTTAGTGAAAGAGAATGACACCATCAATTTCTTGGATCTTGATCAATTTGCACCTGGAAAGCAATTGTCCGTTGGGTTAGTGCATGAAGATGGATCCTCAGATGTGATTAAGTTAAATCATACGTATAATGCACAACAAATCGATTGGTTTAGAGCAGGTTCTGCGTTGAACTTAATTGCAGCAAGTGCAAACAAATAAGAAATGGTATTCCGCTAAATAAAAAAGGGACTTTCGAGTCCCTTTTTTATTATCTGAGAATATCAATTTAGTCAGTTCCGCCATTCTTCGAGTAGAAGTCCAGAAGAAAGAATGGAAGGTTTATTTTAGTCCAAAATGAACCTCTGCTTTTTCTGCAATTTGACCTCCAATGGCTAGAGATGCAGTAGCCGCAGGCGACGGGGCATTCAAGACGTGGATTGAATTTCCACGGTATTCAATTCTAAAGTCATCTCGTGTATCTCCATCAAGTCCTAGCAACAACGCACGAACTCCAGATCTTCCTGGTCGAATGTCATCCATGGTTAGTGAGGGTACAAGTTCTTGAAGTGTTTTGAGAAATAATTTTTTTGAGAATGCTCTACGGTATTCGTTGATGCCAAACTTCGCATTTCCGAAGAATAATTTCCACGTTCCT
>JALQTG010000023.1 GCA_023264075.1 Crocinitomicaceae bacterium | reverse complement strand
CAACACATGTTCCGTGGTGTATACACGCGCACCATTCTGCTCTAAGGTGGTCCCTCGTTCTGTAGAAACGACCAAATCCGCATCGGCATTTATCAAAGGTTGACCGTCCAAATCAACACGTTGAAATTTATACCCATGATTCTCCGGTGCTGGGCAAATTTCTAAATTCACTTTTTCACCTGTATGTAATCCTACTCCAGATAATTTAACCGAAGCTTTTAACGTGCGTTGTTTATCTCCCATACGACTAATGCAATAAAACTCTATTTCTCTTTTAACCTATCTTCCAGCTCTCGTAGCTTACCTAAAATAAACGGCAACTTCCGAAATCCAAAATAGGACTTTTTAAAATCTTCCATAGGAATACCTGGGCTTCCCATAAGGATTTGCCCTGATTTCTTTACACTTCCTGGTATTCCCGACTGTGCCACTATCTTCGTATCATCTGCTATTTTGATATGACCACTAATTCCTGCTTGTCCACCTACCATAACGCGTTCGCCAATCTTTGTAGATCCAGCAACCCCAACCTGTGCAGCCATTGCTGAATTAGAACCTACATCAACATTGTGCGCGATTTGAACTAAATTATCAATCTTCACTCCTTGTCGTATGAATGTAGAACCCAATGTAGCTCTATCAATGGTACAATTTGCACCGATTTCAACACGATCTTCAATCACAACATTTCCTATTTGAGGTACTTTTTGAAAATTACCGTCGGCATCGGGAGCAAAACCAAAACCATCAGCTCCTATTACACTTCCTGCGTGAATAATGCACGCCGAACCTATTTTGCAATCACGGTAAATTTTCACGCCAGGAAATACAGTAGTATGATCCCCAATCACTACCCCTTCACCAATGTAAGTATTCGGATAAATCTTGACACCTTCACCAATGACAGCATCCTCCGAAACATAGGCAAAGGCACCGATGTATACGTCCTTACCAAGCTTAGCCGATGGAGAAACAAATGACGGCTGTTCTATTTGAGGCTGTTTTTGTCTCATTTGATTATACACCTCCAGCAGTTTTGCAAAACAACTGTATGCATCATCTACCTTTACCAAAGTAAGTGATGAAGGGAGTTTATCTTTTGCTTCGAACGTTTTATTCACAATCACAATGGAAGCTCCAGTGGAATAAATAAACTCCTCGTACTTCATATTGGCCAAAAACGAAAGTGTATTGGGTTGGCCTTCCTCAATTTTGGACAAACCAGAAACAGTAACTTCTGGATCGCCTTGAACTTCACCATTAAGTATACCTGCAATTTGAGCTGCTGAAAATTCCATTCTTCAAAAATATAAAAACAAGTCCTAAACTATTCTATTACAAAATTCTTTTTTTAACATCGAATCATGGATTAACGAGCAATAGTGCTTGTTTTCGGGAATCCTGGATTTATTTATGGACAGGGTAGCACAGGTAGAACTTCTCAACTGGAGTAGAAAGCGCTGAAATATTTAAATTATCTGCGGCCTTACTTACATCAATCACTTCCCCTGATTTCAGCAACAAGTTGATGTTCTCGTGCTTTTCATTGTATGCATTATTCGTTAAGTGGTCCGTATAAATAAAGTAGTTCACCTCTTCATCCGTCAATCCATAAGTTTCTTTTGCTAAATCGCGTTCATAGGTTAATCGATCGGACGAAAAAGGTGTTTTCGCAATTTCAATTTTAAATAATTTACGATTGACCAACCAACTGCATAACAAGGAGAGCACCTTGTCCGAATGAAACTGCCAGACTTTCACCGCGCCCATAATGTCGTTATCATCCAACAAGGCAAATTGATTTAAAATCTCTGGATTTTTCTCAAAATCACTTAAGTCGAAGTTGTTTTCAAGAAATAATCGGAACGGCGGACTTGAAAACAAATCATCGCCCCCTTGAGTTAACTCTTTGGCACGCTTCAAAATAAACGTGAGCATTACTTCGGATGAAACAACCGTCTTATGTAAATACACTTGCCAGTACATCAAGCGACGCGCAACGAGGAACTTTTCAATTGAATAAACGCCCTTTTCTTCTACTACCAATTTGTTATCCTTGACGTTCAGCATTTCAATTATTCGGTCGGAACCAATCACACCCTCTGACACTCCCGTGTAAAAACTATCCCGATTCAAATAATCCATGCGATCCATATCCAATTGACCAGATACAAGCTGATGCAAAAAGGTTTTAGGGTAGTCATTCTCAAAAATACGAATCGCCAAATCAATCTCGTGACTTAAATCATTGGCTAAGCGCTGCATAAAAAAAGACGAGATTTGCTCATGACTTACTCCACTCACGATATCATGTTCCAAGGTGTGACTGAAAGGGCCATGCCCTATATCATGCAATAGAATTGCCACAAGAGCAGCCGTCTCTTCCTCAGGAGTGATTTCGTGCCCTTTTCTGCGAATTACTTGTATCGCCTTGGACATTAAGTGAGTCGCGCCAATGGCATGATGAAAACGGGTGTGCAGCGCCCCCGGATACACCAGGTGAGACATCCCTAATTGCTTTATCCTTCTCAACCGCTGATAGTACGGATGTTCGATGATATCAAAAATAATATCGTTCGGCAAAGAAATAAAACCGTAAACCGGATCGTTAATTATTTTCTTTTTATTGTTATTGTTGATATTTGGACGCAATTCAATTACTTTTAAAAACTTTTGTAAAAATATAAATAATCAAGCAATGCAAGCGAAAATACTCTGGGCAGACGACGAAATCGATTTATTAAAACCTCATATTCTTTTTCTTGAACAGAAAGGCTATTCAGTAGAAACCGTAAATAATGGTGGAGAGGCTGTCGATAAATGCCGTGAGCAATTGTTTGACATTGTTTTCCTAGACGAAAATATGCCAGGAATTTCGGGACTTGATGCATTAACAAAAATCAAGGAAATTCGACCAATGGTTCCGATTGTTATGATTACCAAAAGTGAGGAAGAGAGCATCATGGAAGAGGCGATAGGTGGAAAAATTGCAGACTACTTGATCAAACCGGTGAATCCCAACCAAATCCTCCTGAGCATAAAAAAGAATTTGGACCACAGCAAATTGGTCTCTAACAAAACCAATAGCTCATACCAACAAGAATTTCGGCAAATAGCGATGGAGCTCAATCAACGTCTCGACGCCGAAGAATGGGCATCGTTGTTCAAACGACTCACGTATTGGGACATCCAATTCCAATCTATCGAAGACCAGGGCATGAAAGAAGTCTTAGAAATGCAAAAGAAAGAAGCCAATCAGCAGTTTTGTAGATTTATCGAAGACAACTATTGCGACTGGCTCAACGGAACAGAAGACGCTCCACAATTGATCCATACCCTTTTCAAAAACAAGATCAATCCACTATTGAAGGAACCCGTTTTTTTGATAGTAATCGACAACTTGAGATACGACCAATGGCAAGTATTGCGCCCTACCCTATCGAACTACTTCAACTTCGACAAAGAAGAAATTGCCTACTCCATTTTACCAACAGCTACGCATTACGCTAGAAACGCCTTATTCTCTGGCCTTCTACCCTCTGAAATCGCGAAAAAATACCCAAATTACTGGTCCTCAGAAAGTGAAGACGGAGGTAAGAACATGTATGAGAAAGAATTGCTTACGGAAAATCTAAAGCGCTTAGGCAAGAACATTAAAATGAGTTACCATAAAATCACCAATATTGATGCCGGCAAGAAACTCAATGATCAATTCAGTCAAATCCTGAATAATGACCTTAACGTAATTGTGTACAACTTCGTTGACATGCTTTCACATGCACGCACAGAAATGAAAGTGATTAAAGAACTAGCCGACGATGAAGCAGCTTATCGCTCCTTAACGGAGAGTTGGTTTGAACACTCCCCACTATTAGATATCTTTAAAAATATTGCGAAAGCCGGAATAAAAGTAGTCATCACTACTGATCACGGAACAGTTAAAGTAAACGAAGCTATCAAAATTGTTGGACCAAAAGACACAAATACCAACCTACGGTATAAAACAGGGAAAAACCTGGACTATAATGAAAAAGAAGTTTTTCGTATTAAAAATCCAGATGATGCTTTTTTACCAAAAGAGAACTTATCCGGTGAATATGTTTTTTGCAAAACGGACGGTTTTTTTGTGTACCCCAACAACTTCAATCATTTCCTTAAACACTATAAGGATACTTTCCAACATGGAGGTATCTCAATGGAGGAGATGCTTATTCCTTACGTAGAAATGACACCCAAATCAAAGTAATGGAACTTATTGCACGCCAAGATTCTGACTTAACATCCATCGCAGCCGAAGTTGTAAAACTCCTAGGTGAGCGAAAAGTTATTGCCATAAAAGGTCAAATGGGTGCTGGAAAAACAACCTTCATTCGCTACTTAGCAAAAGAGATGGGAGTTCAAGACGAAGTAAGCTCCCCCACCTATGGCTACGTCAACGAATATGAAAGTTCGCTTTATAGTCCTTTTTACCACTTCGACCTCTATCGTTTAGAAACACTGGAAGACGCCTTCAATATTGGCATTGAAGAATACCTATACAGCACTGGCATATGCATCATTGAATGGCCCGAAGTCATCAAAGCATTATTAGGAAATGATACCTTATGGATTGAATTCAAAATAGCACAAAACGACAATAGAATCATTCGCATTGACGGATTAGATTAAGCTGTTATCCGCAAAACTGTAATATCCATGATCTGTAACAATGAGGTGGTCTAACACCTGTAAGTCAATCATTCGACCGAATTCACTGAGTTTTTTGGTCAATGATACATCTACTCCGCTGGGCTTTAAATTTCCAGAAGGATGGTTGTGAATCAAAATACAAGCAACCGCTTTCATATCCAGTAAAGCCTTAAAAATTACCTTTCCATCAGCAATTGTGCCGGTCATTCCTCCGCGCGACACAAGTTCACTGCGTATGATTTCATTCGACCGCTTTAAACCTAGAACTCTAAATTCCTCGTGTATCAGATCCTCAAAATCACGACGCACAAATTCATAAACATCCTTACTTCCAGTAACTTTTTCGATTTTTCGAACATCAACTTCACGCCTCCTTCTCCCTAACTCAAGTGCAGCAGCTAGACTAACTGCTTTGGCATCTCCTACGCCAGAAAATTTTTTCAACTCCGTTAAATTCAATTGACCAAGGCGGTACAAATCATTATCGACAGACATTAAAATCTCTTGTGCAAGATCTACGGCAGATTTAGTGCGTGTTCCTGAGCCAAGTATAATTGCTATTAGTTCTGCATCCGATAACACACTTTTTCCTTTCAGTATCATCTTCTCTCGTGGACGATCATCTTCCGCCCAACTTTTAATCGTTAAATAGCACGAATTCATTGATTTAGGTTTGATTATTACTAAAAGTTAGCGAAAAAGTTGAAATCGACAAATAAATCTAGTTCGGGAAAGTTTTGGCAGGTTGCAAGTTCCGAGTTGTGCATAAAACCTTTAACCTGCAATGGAGGAAGTCCAAAACCTCGAACATTAAACCTTGATCCGCCCCGTTCTCCCTCTTTTTGACCAATTATCATTTTTTCTTGGGAATTTCGAGAGAAGTTGTGTTTCTTTGAGGTTGATTTAAAAATGAACACATGAACAACTATTTTCTTACCGGAATGATTTCCGTTATGATGTTAAGTGTATTCGGACAAACACAAAAGATTGAGTTTGAAGAATTCACACTAGATAATGGCCTGCACGTTATTTTACATGAGGACAAAACGACTCCTATTGTAGCAGTTACCATTTTGTATCACGTTGGCTCCAAAAATGAGCAAGCAGACAGAACTGGTTTTGCACATTTCTTTGAGCACCTATTATTTGAAGGTTCTCAAAACATTGAACGTGGAGAATTCGATGAGTATGTTGAAAGCAATGGTGGAACCTTAAACGCTAACACTTCGCAAGACCGCACATTCTACTACGAAATCTTTACTTCTAACAATCTAGAACTAGGATTATGGTTGGAGTCAGAACGACTATTGCATGCGAAAGTAGAAAACATTGGTATCGAAACGCAACGTGAAGTTGTAAAAGAAGAAAAGCGCCAACGAGTGGATAATCAACCTTACGGGACCTTTATGGAAGAAGCATTTAAGCGTCTCTACAAAGAACACCCCTATAATTGGGTTCCAATTGGAAGCATGGAGCATCTAGATGCTGCACAGGAAGAAGATTATGTGAATTTTTACCAAACATTTTATGTGCCTGCGAATGCTACACTTTCTATTGCCGGAGATATCGATATTAAAGAGGCAAAAGCGCTGATCAACAAGTATTTTGCATCCATCCCAAAAGGACAAGCGATCAATCTTTACCGTGATTTTGTTATGATGGATGAAGCAGCTTTCCAGACGAAATACGAAATTTCTAAAAGCGTCTTTAATCAAGAAAATTTCTTCGCAACCACCTCAAAGGAAGGAAAAGCAGCGATTAAGAAATATGAAAACACTCCTACTATTATTCCACGTCCAACTGCAAAAGAACCTGCTTTGCAAAAAGAAACGGTTGACGTGATTTATGACAATATTCAATTGCCAGGTGTGTTTATGGCATACCACTCTCCTGCCCAAAATACGAAAGATGCTTATGCGCTCGAAATGTTAAACTCTGTATTGGCCGGTGGAAGCAGCTCACGTATGAACAAGAATATCGTTGAAAAGAAAGAGTTGGCTGTAGCCGCTTTCTCCTTCAATTTCCCGTTAGAAGATCCTGGAATGGCTTTAGTAGCGGGTATCGCTTCTAAAGATGTGACAGTTGAAGAGCTTCAAAATGCGCTCGATGAGGAAATCATGCGTGTACAAACAGAACTTGTTACTGAGGAAGAATTCCAAAAAGTAAAAAATCAATTTGAAAACAACTTCTATTCATCCAATAGTTCGGTAGCAGGTATTGCAGAAAGTTTAGCGAACAATCATGTATATTACGGTGATGCAAACCTGATCAATGACCAATTGAAAATGTATGAAAACATTACGCGCGAAGATTTAATGGCTGTCGCGAAAAAATATTTGAAAAAAGATGCCCGTGTGATTTTACACTATCTTCCAAAGGAGTCAGCTGAATAATTACCAACAAATTTAAAATTATGAAATAAGCCATTGCGAAATTTACATCAACAGAGATGATCGTAATATGGCGATTACATATGACAATTAAATACAAAAATAAAGACATATGAACAAATATATCATTATCGTAACGGTTGCGTTTTCTGCCATAAGTGCTTTTGGGCAGCTGGACAGATCTAATGCACCAAAACCAGGAGCGGCTCCAGAAATTAACATTGCAGAACCTGAAGTGTTTGAGCTAGACAATGGTTTGAAGGTTATTCTCTCTAGTAATCACCGTCAACCAAAAGTTTCGTTTAACCTCGTTTTTACATCTGACCCTGCATTAGAAGGAGAAAAAGCCGGCTTATCTGATCTTGTTGGGGAACTCGTATTGGGTGGAACCACCAACCGTTCGAAGGACCAAATTGATAACGAAAAAGACTTTATTGGCGCTACGCTTGCAGCAGGAAGCAACAGCATCTTCATGTCTTGTCTCACTAAGCACATGGACAAAGGATTAGACTTGATGTTGGATGTTTTGCACAACGCCAACTTCCCTCAGGAGGAGTTTGACCGCGTAAAGAAGCAAACAGAATCAGGGTTGTTATCGGCGAAAACGGACCCCAATAGCATGGCGTCAAACGCTGTTACCAAATCGGTTTTTCCAAACCACCCGT
>JALQTG010000085.1 GCA_023264075.1 Crocinitomicaceae bacterium | reverse complement strand
AGAGATTCAAGATGAAATTCGGAAGACTACTGGCGACATGAAAAAGGATATGGACATTAACAGGACCTTACAGGAGGCTACAGAAAATTTTAAAAAGCCTTTTCAGGCTGTCGCTGAAGATTTAAATAAAGAGACGAATGAAGTTCAACGTACACTGGAGTCTGCTCCCTCAACGATGAAAACTTCTGCTACTGTACCAAGCCCATCTAAAGAAGAAGTGGTACCTAAAAAAGATCAAGACGATCATGTGGCTTAACATTGGGCTTGTTATAGCGGGATTGGCGGCGCTTGTTATTGGTGGTGACTTTCTTGTGAAAGGAGCAGTAGGTATTGCAGTCAAGGCACGTTTGTCAAAGCTCGTTATTGGAATGACGGTCGTTTCTTTTGGCACCTCTGCACCTGAATTAATTGTTTCTCTCCAAGCTGCTTTTGATAATGTTCCGGAAATAGCTGTGGGAAACGTAATAGGTTCAAATATTGCAAATCTAGCGCTTGTGTTGGGGATTACTGTGTTGATTTTCCCCATGCCTGTCGGAATTAATACAAAGAAGTATGACTGGCCGATGATGATGTTGGCATCTATTTTATTCTTTTTGTTTGCATTGAACTTTCGAGTCGATCGTTGGGAAGGAATTTTGATGTTTGTTATTCTCATTGGCTTTGTAACCTTCTTGATCGTGAATTCTCGGAAGAATAGTGTTCGAATGGATGAAGAAACGCCAGATAACGATATCCCAACAGGGGTAATAAATATTTGGAAATACCTTGGATTGTTACTATTAGGTTTAATTTGTCTCTATTTCGGTTCTCAATGGCTGGTAGGCGGAGCGTCTGATTTAGCGCTTGGCCTAGGCGTTTCTAAGCACGTTATTGGGATAACTATTGTCGCCTTTGGAACATCTGTTCCAGAATTAGTAACGAGTGTGGTAGCAGCATACCGTAAGGAAACGGATATTTCGGTTGGAAATCTGGTGGGGAGTAATGTATTCAATATTTTGGCGGTAATAGGACTTACATCAGCCGTAAAACCGATCCCAATAGAATCCTTTGTCGTTGGTTGGGACATGATGTGGATGTTGGGAATCTCTTTTATATTGTTGCCGATGATGTTTATCGGACCTCGTATTGGTCGAGTAAGTGGCGTGATTTTATTGGGGTCTTACATCACTTATATCGCGTTGCTCTTTTAATCCTAAGCTTCTAACCTACACATGTAATGATTCGGAAGTCCACTCGATTCGGTGGACTAAGCGTTACACAAAATCAATTTAAATCAAACGTATGAGCTCGTTTCAGTTATCTGGATTTCTTGCGTTCTGTCGTATTTCCCTTATCCGCTTAATGAAGGCAGTGTTCAAGAAGTAATAATCCAATTGAATCACTGTCTCTTGGATCTAATTAATCCTTTTTCCAGTTTTCGTCTTTGTGCGGGGTGAAAGGTATTCCAGCATCTATCATTATTTTCTCTAAAGAATTAATGTCCGCAATAATTTTGTCAAGTCGAGGGCGGAGGTTTCCATATTCTTCAGTGCAAATCGCTAACCCTTCAATTTGTGTTTCAGTAGGTGCTGAAGTAGTTCCGTAACGTTGCCATTTGATTGTACTCAAACGATCCGATAGGCTAGGGGGCGTTTCGATTTCTAGGGCAGGAAGAATGTCATCTCCATTCATTTCGCGGTATACGAGCTGAAGTGCTTGCTCATATTCGCGATGTTGCTTCAATAAACTCAAATCTGCATTTGGATAGTTCAATAGAATTGCCTCAAGGTAGCGCAGCTTATCTTGGTACTCATCGATAAGTTTCGCACTACCCGTTACTTTCCTATTCAGTTCCAATAGAGAGTTGTGGAAAGCGAGTACTTCCGTTGGTTGTTCTGCAGGTGTTGAATGAACTGGTAATAGGTTAACTTCAAAGGGTTGATTCTTTTCAAGTGCTACAAGCTCATTTTGTTCATTTAATAAGTAGACTGAAAGGGTATAGGTTCCGGCAGGCACAAGTGCTCCATTGTCAGGTTGTGCATATCTTCCTACTGCCTTTTTTTGGAGGCGAACAGGACTCGTTCCTGCCAAACGGAGGTTCCACGTATACGTTTGTGTTCCTTTTTTAGCGGAAGAAGTAGCGCGATGAACTTCTGCTCCATTTGCGTCTTTTATAGACCAAATAATCATATTTTCACCTTGGTCTTTTTCTTTTCTGAGGTCTTCATACGATGGATAGTAGTTCGCTTCACCTTTCTTTTCGCGCTCTTTTTCTTTTTTCTGGCGCTCACTCTTGAGGGACTTGAAATCGGCATTTAGGTAAAGTGCGAAGGTGGCACCAAAGTCTGGGTTTTTAGCTGCATAATATTGTGCTCCTTGACTTGCGTTCCCTCTTCCTCCTAGCGGTGAACTCGGAACGAATAATTTGGCAGCTTTTATTGAGAACAAGTGATGCGATGAATTAGATGCAATTTTTTTCAATTCACGCAGGGATGAATAATTATCTAATACGTAGAATCCTCTACCAAAGGTGGCTAGAACAAGGTCATGTTCGCGCTCCTGTATATCCATATCGCGCACAGGAATAGTAGGTAACCCATTTTTTAATTGGGTCCAATTTTTACCGTGGTCAATGGACGTAAACACTCCGAATTCAGTTCCTACGAAAAGGAGGTCTTTTTCGATAAAGTCTTGAATCAAACAAAATGCACTGCCACGTTCAGGTAAGTTGGATGAAATGGATGTCCAAGTTTTTCCTTTGTCTTTACTCATTAAAATGTAGGGCTTAAAGTCACCACGCTTATGATTATTAAAAACAGCGTATACAACATTCTCATCAAAACGTGATGCACGAATCATGTTAACGTAAGTATCTTTTGGAATACCTGGAAATGCACCGATTTTTCGCCAAGTCTTTCCGTCGTCTTCGGTGATTTGTATAACACCGTCATCTGTACCGATGTATAATAATCCTTTTTTCACAGAAGATTCGTCCATAGCAACGATGTTGCCGTAAATGGTCGTGGATTTGTTTTTCATAACTGCATCCATGCTCCATACTTGCTCCATTACAGGAATTTTGTTGCGGTCAATTTGCTGTGTAAGGTCTGGAGAGATGACTTGCCATGTATTTCCGCGATCAATACTCTTAAATACTTTGTTTGCAGCGAAGTACAATGTATTATGGTCATGTGGCGATATTAGTAATGGAGCGTCCCAGTTCCAGCGATACGCCGCTTCTCCTTTACCAGGCATGGGCTGAATTCCAATTTTCTCTCCAGATTTTTTATCGTAGCGTACCAGCCATCCATATTGCGCCTGTGCATATACTATGTTGGGATCAACTGGGTCAACTTCCGATTCGAAACCATCTCCACCGTTGGTGATGAACCAATCAGCATTCACGATTCCTGCCGTATTTAATGTTGCGGAAGGTCCTCCCATTGAGTTATTGTCTTGTGTTCCACCATAAATGTTATAAAATGGAGCATCATTGTCAACGGTAACTTTGTAAAATTGTGTAACTGGAAGATTTGGGTAAAATAGCCATTCTTTCGCATGATTATACGTTTCGTAAAGTCCTCCGTCGCATCCTACAATGAAGTGGTCAGTATTATTTGGATTAATCCAAATACAGTGATTGTCAACGTGTTTGTCAGATTCCCCTGTAGGTTGGAACGTTTTTCCGCCATCCTCTGAATGATGGAGCCAGGTATCCATAGAGAAG
>JALQTG010000268.1 GCA_023264075.1 Crocinitomicaceae bacterium | reverse complement strand
GATTTTTTACGTTGTGCGTTGTTTTGAAAACGACTCTATTATCAAAGAAAATAAGTTTCGATTGGCGGTTCCTCTATACAAACATGCCGGCCCGATGCATTATGAAAATCAAGTTAAGATTCCAGAAAACTGTACGTTTGTTGAGGTGAAGTTGGAGAGTTTTGGGGAGTTCCAAGGTTCTTTAGTTCCCTTGTAAGTTGGATGGTACGATTTCGATTAGCACAAAGTCTCACAAAGTGATGCATAAAGGTCACAAAGCAACTTTTAATTATTGCACTAAGTGCAACTTCCATTTCATACAAGTCTAACGTCTGTCAAAAAATCAACTCCACGTGTACTCTTCAGTATACAACCTCGGTGGGACGATTTCTTTTTCCTTAAAAACAATATTGAACCCTTCTAATTCATCCAAAATAGGGTTGTAGATTTCTGGAAGAATGGGAACATGAACACCAGTGAGGTTGATCTTCCCTTGCAACATGAATTTTGCGCAGATAGCAATGGGTAAACCAACTGTGTTAGACATCGACGTGTACGTTTGGTCTTCACCAATGTTCACCATTTCAGAGGTGACTTCATGAAATTCATCGTTTTGTACATAAACGAATTTATGATACATCACAATCATGTCTTTGTCCTCTGGTTTTAATGACCATTTTTCAACTAAAATTTGCTGTAAGATCTGAGCTGGAGTAGCATTCTTTAACCCAATTTTTTTGGTATTATCAAAAATCCCTAACCATTCCAATTTGTCCCACAGGTTGTCGTCTAAGTCGATTTTAAGGTAGTGCCTCAATTTAAGCTCTACTGAATCATGCTCGTTATACGGTAAAAAGGAATTAATAAAATCACGTTTAGTCATGTGTTCGCTTCCTTCCAATACATAGGTGTCATCGGTGGCTCCAAGTTGCACAAAGACGTCCCATGCTCTGCAAAATCCTTTTCTCCTCAATGTGCCACGATAGATCGTAGGAATTTCTTGAAGTCCGTAAACATCTCTATACGATAGCGAGTTTCTGTTCGCGTACCCTTCAAATTTTCCATACCCTTCAATCTCGATAATTTCTGTTCTTCGGAATAATTTGTTGTAGGGGATGTATTTGTACTTTCCTTCTTGAATGAATTGAGCGGCACTCCCTTGTCCAGCAAGTACTACATTTCTGGGGTTCCAAGTGAACTTGTAGTTCCAAGGATTGTCATCGCTTTCAGGAGCTACTAACCCTCCTGTGAACGACTCAAATGTATGCATTTTACCTCCCCTCTCACGAATTTCATTAATGACACGCATAGCACTCATGTGATCAATTCCAGGGTCAACACCTATTTCATTCATTATAAGAATTCCTGCTTCTTTTGCTTTTTCATTTAGTGCTTTTATTTCTGGAGATACGTAGGATGGGGTAATTAGGTGAGTTTTTAAATCGATACAGTCCAACGCTACCTCTGGGTGAAAACGCGCGGGTAACATACTAATTACCAAATCGGCTTTTTCTATCTCAGGCCTGCGCACTTCTGGGTCTAGTGCATTAAATGAAAGTGCAGTGGCTCTTGGGGATCCATTTATTTTCTTTTTTGCAATGTCGATATCTTGATCAACAACGTTGATGTGCCAATTTTCGCTTTCGGCATGCTGAATTAAGTAACGAATTAATGATGATGAGGAGAGTCCAGCTCCCAAAACAAGTATGCTTTTCATGATTGCCTGTGTCTGCAAAATTTCACATTTTATCAAATATATTAAATAATATTTAACACGACAATTTGACTTGGGAAATAATTCAACATATTCGCTCGCAGACGTGGATAGAGTTACTTCGTTGCAGGCTACAAATTCATCTCAAACCGTAACCTGCAACTTGTAACAATTAGTTCGACAAGATCTTAAACTCTGTTCTACGGTTTTCTTGATGCGCATCCTCTTTCGCTGTGGAGCTTCTCAATTTAGCGATTTCGGCATCAGAAACAATTGTTTTTTCTTCACCATATCCCATGTACTCTAATCTGTCTTTCTTGATTCCTTTGTCAATAAGGTAGTCCACAACGGCTTTCGCTCTGTTGTGAGAAAGTTCTTTGTTGTAAGAGTCTGACCCTCGCGTATCGGTGTGTCCACTTATTTCGATACGAATGGTCGGATTATCCGTCAATAGTTTCGTCAATCGATCTAACTCGTTTTGAGATTCTGGACGCAACGAGTATTTATTCAAATCAAAGAAAATGTTGCGTAAAACGATCACTTGTCCTACACTTACTTTCTTTAGGTCGATGATTTTCTCTACCTCTTTGTAGTCAGAATCTTGTTGTACATCAAAGTTTTCTGAATGGAACAGGTATCCATCTGCTTTCACAGCGATACCATAGTTCTTACCACCTGGTAAAGAGACTAAGAATTTTCCCGTTTTTGCATCTGACTTAAACTCTGCAATAACTTTATTGAGTTCGTTGTCAATCAATTCAATATTGGACTCAAGTGGTTCTTTCGTTTTATCGTCACGAACGATTCCTTTTAGTATTGCTACTTGACTTCGAGTGATTTCTACAGCTGGTTCTATTACTTTCGAGCGCATCGGCACACTAGACCCCGCAAGCAAAACATCTTCTGTATTTAACAATGGTTGTTTTTCGGGTCCAAGGAAAGTAACCTTATACAAGTCCTTATCTCCAAATCCTTCTTCCCGGAAAGAGGTCATGTAAGCATCTCGACCGTTTGCCGCTACAACGAAAAACACATCATCGTCGACAGTATTAACAGGGTATCCGATGTTTTCTGGCGTAGTCCAAGTACCATCATCATTTCGAACCGTGCGGAATACGTCATATCCTCCCATCGAATTATGTCCTTTGGAAGAAAAATAAAGTGTTTTATTGTCCGGGTGCAAGTAAATCCCATCTTCATCAAACTTCGAATTGACGGTTGCTGGTAATGGTTGAACGTTCGTCCATTCCTCTTTTTTCTCATCCCAAGAGGCCAAATAAATATCCTTGTCTTTTGCTGCTCCTTTTCCTGAAACAGGGCGGTCACTCACAAAATAAAGTAACTTCATATCTGAGGAATACCAAGCCGAAGGCTCGTGGTAAGGCGAACAAATATCATCACTCATTTTCTTAGGTTTCGACCATTCTTCTCCTTTTCGTACGCTTTCATACAAGTTACCGTCTCCTTTGTCATCTATATAGATGATCATTTTCGATCCATCTGGACTCAATGCTACAGCAGCATCATGTCCTTTTGTGTTAATAGGTTCCCCTACATTTGTGGAAGAGGTCCATTTATCTTTTTCTGTTTGCTGCGAAGTATAAATATCCTCAAACCATTCATTGATAAACTCATCTTTATTTCCGCCTGTTGTGGTCGGGCGACGAGATGTGAAATAAACCTCAGAGGCATCTGCTGTAATTATCATTCCATATTCTGGGGCGTCAGAATTAATAGCTTTCCCTAAGTTATCAATCCAAACACGAACAGGTTTCTGAATCAATTCTTTTCCAGAGTTACATTCAAAAATGTACTTATTCATCTCCATGATTTCCGTAAGCTGGCTTTTTTGATCGAGTCGCTTTTTATGAAGCTCATAATGTTGAATGGCTTTAT
>JALQTG010000265.1 GCA_023264075.1 Crocinitomicaceae bacterium | reverse complement strand
CAGTACCATGAAGGATACGCCGAAGATGGTGTCAGGGCGTGTAGTGAAGACTTGGAGTTTGGTTTCACTTGAGATGTGTAGAAAATCCTCCTCCTTGGCCCCCCTCCAGAGGGGGAAATCAACGGATGCTCCCACAGATTTTCCAATCCAGTTACGTTGAATATCTTTTATGGCATCTGTCCAATCTAACCCTTCCAATCCAGTCAATAAACGCTCTGCATAAGCAGTAATTCGCATCGACCATTGGCGCATGAGTTTTTGTTCTACGGGGTGACCACCTCGTTCAGAAACACCATTTACCACCTCATCGTTCGCGAGCACCGTTCCTAATGCAGGACACCAATTCACCCAAGAATATGCCAAATAAGTGAGGCGATAATCCATGAGGATATCGCTTTGTTTTTTATCATCAAACCCGTTCCAATCTTCGGCTGAAAATTCAATTTCGCAGGCGTTAATAGCATTAACATGTTGATTCCCGTTTTTCTCAAATTCAGCAATTAATGTTTCGATGGATTCTGCTTGGTCAGTCGATTTGTTATACCAACTCTCAAAGATCTGTTTAAAAATCCACTGCGTCCATTTGTAATAGGAGGGATCTGAAGTTCTAACTTCCCTATCCCAATCAAAATTAAATCCTATTTTATCCAGTTGATCGCGGTAACGCGCAATATTTTGTTCTGTAGTAACTGCTGGATGCTGACCTGTTTGAATCGCATACTGCTCCGCAGGCAACCCAAAGGAGTCATAACCCATAGGGTGTAAAACGTTAAAGCCCTTCAATCGCTTGTAACGCGCATAAATATCAGATGCAATGTAACCTAGCGGATGCCCAACATGCAAACCCGCACCAGATGGATATGGAAACATCGTAAGTCCATAGTATTTCGGCTTTGATGTATCTTCTTTAGTTTTGAAGGTTTTATGTTCCGCCCAATGCTTTCGCCATTTTTGTTCTATTGCTCTGAAATCGTACTCCATGCTAGTAATATTTGAAGGGGCAAAGATAGGAAAAAGACAATAAGATAGTGTCGCTCTTAGAGGTTACTCCCGTTGTTCTCTGAAAATAAAATTTTTAAAAGTTCTTTTTTTTCGGATTAGTTCTCCGAAAAAATTCGCTATCGAACAAAAAAAAACTTATTTTTGCCCTCGCTAAAAAAGCTGACATGAACGAAGGAATGACGAAAGAAGAATTGCTAGATCAATTCAAAGGAAACAAGATTTTAAAATACGCTACTGCGGCTGTAGGAGCTATTGTACTTATTATTTTAGTATACGTAGCATACAATAGCTTTATTTATCAACCCAACAATGAGGAGTCCAAGGCAATGGTTGCGCGAGGAATCATGTTAATGGAAAAAGATTCAACAGCTCTTGCCATTGAGGAATTCGAATACATTGCTGATGAATATGAAAGTTATGAAGGAGGAGTTTTGGCGCATTACTCCCTAGGAAACCTATATTTCGAACAAGGTCGTTTTGAAGAAGCAATAGCTGCACTTGAAAAGGTAGATTTAGAAGATATGTACTTGATGACATTGGCGACAGGTACATTGGGTGACTGTTATTCAGAATTGGGTGACTATGCTAAAGCAGTGACTTATTATGTTCAAGCGGCAGAGCGCATTGACAATGAGTTAACTTCTCCACAATTCTACTTTAAGGCAGGATTGAATGCAGAAGAGGCTGGTGACTTTGTAAAAGCAAAAGAATATTACCAGACCATTCAAGATAAATACATGACATTCTCGAGTCAGAAGAACATTGAGAAATATGTTGTTCGAGCTGGAGCTAAAATCAACTAACGCGTGGCTACATCAGAAAAAAACTTATCTGAATATAGAAAGGAAACTATTCCAAACGGTGCCGATTTCAGAATCGGCATTGTTGTTTCAGAATGGAACGAATCCATCACCTCAAACTTGTGTAAAGGCTCGCTTACTGCACTTTTAGACAATGGTGTGAAGGAGGAAAATATCATCGTACATGAATGCCCTGGCTCATTTGAATTACCCTTGGCTAGCCAATACTTATTGGAAACGAATAAAGTAGATGGAGTAATTGCCATTGGCTCTGTGATTCAAGGAGAAACAAAGCATTTTGATTTTGTATGCAACGCCACTGCTTTGGGAGTGAAAGATGTGTCGTTGAAATATAACAAACCTGTCATTTTCTGTGTGCTAACGGATAACACAATGCAGCAAGCCATAGACCGATCAGGAGGGAAGCATGGAAACAAAGGTACGGAAGCCGCCATCGCTTGCATCAAAATGATCGCTTTGAAAAAAAAGATTGAATTATGACACTTATCAAATCGATATCAGGAATTAGAGGAACCATTGGTGGAGAACCGGGCGAAGGACTTTCGCCCATCGATACCGTTAAATTTTCGGCAGCATACGGAACCTGGTTGCAACGACGACATAATGCAAAAAATTTAACTGTAGTTATTGGTAGAGATGCCCGTATTTCGGGCCCCATTGTTAACAGCCTTGTTATTGGGACACTTCGAAGCTTGGGGATAAAGGTATTGGATGCGGGCTTGTCTACGACTCCAACAGTTGAAATGGCTGTAGGTTTCGAAAAAGCACACGGCGGAATTATTTTGACCGCTAGTCATAATCCAAAAGAATGGAACGCTCTAAAATTGCTTAATGAGAAAGGTGAATTCATCTCTGGAGTCGAAGGAGCTGAGGTGCTCCGTATTGCAGAAGCCGAAGAATTTGATTTTGCGCACGTTGATAAATTAGGAAAACTAAAAAAAATAGAGACGGCGCTAGAGCAACACATTCAAGCTATTTTGAAATTACCCTATGTCGATACGGAGTCGATTAAAAAAGCGAATTTTCACATTGTAGTAGATGCCGTAAATTCGTCAGGAGGAATTGCTGTTCCGATGCTTCTTGGTTCTTTAGGGGTAGAGAATGTGACATGCATCCATTGCGAACCGACAGGGGAGTTTGCCCACAATCCTGAGCCGCTTCCTGCCCATTTAACTGATTTAAGCGAAACAATTCTCTCGGAGAAGGCGGATTTAGGAATCACTGTTGATCCAGATGTTGACCGTTTAGCGATGGTTTGTGAAGACGGAACTATGTTTGGTGAAGAATACACTCTTGTAGCCGTTGCCGATTATGTACTTTCTCAAAAGGGAGGCTCAACTGTTTCCAATTTGTCTTCAACGCGTGCCTTACGAGATGTAACTGAAAAACATGGTCACGAATACTTTGCATCAGCAGTTGGTGAAGTGAACGTTGTGGAAAAAATGAAAGCTGTAAATGCAGTTATAGGTGGAGAAGGTAATGGTGGGGTGATTCTTCCAGAGTTGCATTATGGACGTGACGCACTCGTTGGAATTGCAATATTCCTCACTCAACTTGCGAAAACTGGAAAGAAAATTTCCGAACTACGCGACAGCTATCCAAAATATACGATTTCTAAAAATAAAATTCAATTAACGCCTGAAATCAATGTGGATAATGTCTTGTTGGAAATGGCCAAGCGCTATTCGAAAAATGAGGTAGATAGCACAGATGGTGTAAAAATCTACTTCGAAAAAGAATGGGTTCACTTGAGAAAAAGCAATACTGAGCCGATCATTCGAATCTATTCAGAAAGTCAAAATGAAACGCAGGCGAATAGTTTGGCGGAAAAAATAATGAACGAAATAAAAGGGATTATTTAATTCAGGATTTCAAGAATTAGCCGTAAAGGTCGCTGTTCAATTGCCGAGATTCTGCTATTTTTGTCAAAACGCTACGCATGAAAGTTTACTTAGATAATGCCGCTACCACGCCACTTGCTCCAGAAGTTTATGAGGTGATGGCTCCACTTTTAAAAGAAGAGTTTGGGAACCCATCTTCTACTCATTTTTTTGGTCGCCAAGCGAAAGCTATTATCGAAACTTCGCGCAGAACAGTTGCAAAATTAATTCATGCCCAGCCTTCTGAAATCGTTTTTACTTCTGGAGGAACTGAAGCGGATAATATGGCCATCAATTGTGCTGTTCTGGACCTTGGTGTAGAGCGCATCATTACATCCGCTATTGAGCACCACGCTGTTATTCATACTGCTGAGCATATCGCTTCGCTTCGCTCTATTGAGTTAGAACTCGTTCAGTTTGACGAACTTGGTCACGTAGATTTACTTCATTTACGTCAATTACTTGAGAAGTCGCCTAAGAAAACCCTAGTTTCCCTGATGCATGGAAACAATGAAATAGGAAATTTACTTCCGCTAGAGAAAGTGAGTGCTCTTTGTAGAGAATTCGGCGCCTATTTTCATTCCGATACGGTACAAACAATGGGGCATTACGCCTTTAACCTTCAAGAACTAGATATTGACTTTCTTACCTGTGCAGCACACAAGTTTCATGGGCCGAAAGGAGTTGGATTTTTGTACCTCAATAAGAAAATAAAAATGCACCCGTTGATCCATGGAGGCTCACAAGAACGTGGGTTGCGCGGTGGAACGGAGAACCTTTACGGTATTGCAGGACTTGCGAAAGCCTTAGAAATTGCCAATGAAGACATCGATGGTCACCAACAACATGTCCAAGGCTTAAAAAGTTACATGATTGAACAATTGCGGAGTAAATTCGATACTATTGATTTTCACGGGGACATCCGTCCAGAAAAGAGTTTGTATACCGTTGTCAACGTTTGCTTTCCTTCTACACCAAAAGCAGCAATGTTATTATTTACACTCGATTTAAAAGGAGTTGCTTGTTCTGGAGGTTCGGCATGTTCTTCTGGATCGAATAAGGGATCACACGTTCTCGAAGGAATTCAAGCAGATACTTCACGACCAAATGTACGCTTCTCATTTTCTCGCTATACTACGAAAGAAGAAATCGATTTTGCCGTGAAAACAGTAGTTGAGGTATTTGAAAGTAATTTGGTGGCATAACCTACTCCACCAATCCCACCCAAAGCGATATTTTACCATTATCCATTCTCGACCAAATTGGACGAATCACACCATTTTGTGCGGCTATATTAATGTAATCACCAAAAAAGATGTTGTCTGATGGAGTAAAAGGTGACTCAGAGACTCTCCGCTCCAAAAAGGTCTTACCACCATTAATTGTTGTTGCCATAAAAACATCCGTTCTGTTGTCTTCATAATTTCTTCGGTCGTAATAAACGAAATAGACTTTACCGTTGCTTTGATCGATATCCATCCACGTAAAAAATTGTTGACGCTGCGCACTATCTTGGTTCACTTTAATCGGTTCTGACCATGTATCGCCTTTATTATCGCTGAAAGACAACCAAACATCTGTATTGTCTTCCCCATTTCGCTGATCGGTCCAATTTACGTAAATTCTTCCATTGTACGCACCTCCAGAAGCATCACAAGCTGTGATCGGGAGACCGTTACAGCGAAACATTCCAGGAACATCGATTGCCCATCCACCAGGTTGATCACTCACGAGTATTTCTTCTGCCAACCATGTTTCTCCTTCATCCGTGGATCGATTAAATCGAATTCCTTTAGGACCAGACCAAGACACATAAATTTCACCATTAGGACCAACAGCCGGAACCGCTCCTTCAACAGTATTATCCCCATCCAAGCAATCTCCTGCGAATTTCGAAATGCGCTTTGGTAAGGACCAAGTTTCGCCGCGGTCGGTACTTTTAGAAAAAACGATAGTAGATGAATCTTCTGGAGCATCTGAATCGTAGCGATCAAATTGCGTCCACGTTAAATACAGATTACCCGTTCTCGGACATTCAGCTACCCATTGTTTATCTTGTGCTTTTTCACCAATTTTCGCAGTAGCACTTGAAGTCCAATTGCCCTTAATCTTATCACTGTAATCGCACACCATTCGATCCAAACGACCGCCATCTCCAGGACTTGATAAATGGAAGTAATAAAATCTGCCTTTCGCATCAATGTGCATGACAGGGTCGCCACCTACGCCAAACGTACTCCTTAGCGAGGAAGACTTCCATGACTTCCCACCGTTCTTTGAGTAATAGTAATCATTCATCACCGACCCAGCGATTAACCATTTATTTTTAGTGGGATGAATGGCTATACTTGGTTCAACTTGAGCGTATGGATAAGTTGCACTCGCAGGCCTCGGCAATGGAACATTCCTAACCTCTTGCGAAAAGCCTGTTAGCGCTGCAAAGCTAAAACAAAAGAAAAGCAGTACGCATTTCATACTACAACGTTCTTAACCAATACTGTCCTAACTTATTGTCCTCATCTAAGTCGAATGTGTATCTAACGAAGGGCAGTGTTCCCATTACGCAATCCAATACCATCAACTGATTGTCACGATTAATAATTAGGTTAAACGTATCCCCCGGTTGCAATGCGTTTGTGTAATCTGTGAAAGTAGACTTTGTCACCCGAAAACCATTAAATGCAATGACCTCGTCATTCACACTCAATCCATTTTTCTCTGCTGCGCTTCCTGCCGTAATTCGTTTAACCATAACGCGCCCTCCGTCGTCAGAGGCCGTCGCACCGAAAAGCACCTGTTCTCCTTCCTGCAATGAAATAGTTAATCCAACCTCTTTCAAGTATTTCGGATAGTCAATCGTCTCTACACCATCAATATGATTGTTGAAAAATTCCTTTAAATCAGTTTTTGTCATAGCCTCCAATTCAGCACGAAGTTCATCTGTTGTAAAACCTCGTTTCAACTCTTTATAATATTTCGTGTAGAGCACCTGCATCAAATCATCTAGGGACTTCTTTCCCTTGTTTGCTTTGATAATCATGGCATCAAATACGAAAGCAATTAAATGGCCTTTTGGATAATACGAAACCGTTGTATTGGAACTATTCTCATTTGGGCGATACGCTTTAATCCAAGCATCGAACGAAGCATGAGCAACCGGTTGAACTTTATTACCCACAGAAGATTCCACATAATTTAGTGTGCTCTTTACTTTTCCCAAGTACTCTTCTTTTGAATAAAACCCTGCTCTTCTAAGAATCAATTCATCATAATAGGACGTAAATCCTTCCATTACCCACAATAAGTCTGTATAAGATTCTTTATCATATACATAAGGCCATAAGGCATCTGGACGCAATCTTTTGACATTCCACAGGTGAAAATATTCGTGTGCGACCAAAGAAAGAAAGCCTAGGTAATCATCTCCTTCGTAAGACCAACGATTAACATTTAGGGTAGTCGAGTTGGTGTGTTCCAAACCTCCACTTCCAGTAGTCGTATTGTGAATAATAAACCAATATTCTTTGTTCGGATTTTCTCCAAAAACTGCTGTCGTTGCTTCTACAATTTTAGCCATATCCCGCTGGAGCTTTGGAATATCGTAGTTCCCTACCCCATACATTGCAACATTGTGCTTAATTCCTGCAGCAGTAAAACTAAACTCCTCTTGATTACCAATCTCGATTGGACAATCCCCTAATTGATCATAATTTTCAAACGTAAATGTGGTTCCCGCATCGGAAGAAACTCCCTCTGAAGCTTTCGGAAGGGCAGTCGTAATTTTCGAAAATGTTGCGTGTGGAAAAATCGTTAACTTACCACCCAAGTCAAGATGACCTTCAGGATACATGAATACATTGGTGCCGTTCAGGTATCCATGCGTTAGATCCAAAAAGCTCGTACGTACAGTTAGTTCAAATGCATAATACTCATAATTCAACACCACCTTTTTGGCACTTCCTTTTTGAATCTTCCACTTATTCTTTTCAGTTTTATTAATGGGCAATGCTTTCCCTTTTTCATCCTTTGCTTTAACAACGTTGATATTCTGTGAAAACTCGCGCACCAGATACGAACCAGGCGCCCAAACGGGGAGAACCATTATCAGCTCTTCTCCTGGCATGTCACTAACTTCAACCTGCACATGAAAGTAATGCGACTGTGGTTCTGGCATAGAAAGCTTGTGATGAATAGATTGCGCGAAAAGCGTTAGGTTTAGAAATAGGGCACTCACAAAAAAACCGAAAAACTTCATAATAATTGAATTGTATTTCCTTCAAAGATACAATTTGCAGAATAAATATGTAGCTTTGTTCATAGGCATTTAAAATCCATGGTATGAAAAATCTCATTTATCTATTTCTCGGGCTTGCGCTATTTTCATGTAAGGATGATACTACTGACTCTAACCCTCTTGGTGATGAAGATAAAGAAGTCATTGAATTACGCAACCAAGTAGAACAATTAAAGCTAGATAATCGCATGAAAGACTCAGTTTTGAATGAATCTTTGGCCTTTTTTAATGAAATTCAAGAAAATTTAGCGAAAATCAGTGTAAAACAAGATCAAATAAGAATCCGCAGCACTAATCCAGAAATTTCAAATGACGATAAGGAATGGGTATTGCAAGAGATTCAAAAAATCAATTTTTTACGAGAAGAGAATGCGCGAAAAGTGCGGAGTCTTCAAAAACAAGCTAAAAATGATGCCTTAAAAATCACGGAATTACAAGCTACCATTGACCGTTTGGTACTTCAAATTCAGTCCCAAGACGAACGCATCGAATCACTTCAAAATCAATTGGCTGATTTAGATATGGAATATGCTGAATTGTTTGACCAATATCAAGAGCAGGTAGAATTGGCATTAGATGTAATCAAAGAAATGAACGAGGTACATTATGCTTTTGGAACTTTGGAAGAATTGATGGCCAACAAGGTTTTGGTCAAAGAAGGTGGATTCATCGGGCTCGGAAAGAAAACGACCATTGCGGACGACATGAATGAAGAATATTTTCAACATTTAGACAAAACCAAGACTAAATACATCACAATAATTGGTGAAAAGCCTCAAATCATCACTGATCACCCTGCTTCTTCTTACGAATGGCAAGGCACCAAATTGGTCATAAAAGATGCGAATGCATTCTGGAGAATTTCCAATTATCTGGTCGTTACAGTAAAATAACCCATGACTCGTTTCCACGCGTTTTTACTTTTTTGGGGCTTCGCTTTGGCTGCTTGCAATGTGCGCGATGTAGAGAAATACAATCCTGATTTTAATGGACACTGGCGTACCGCGATATTTTTCTCCCCGGCTGCAGGTGACTCGATAAGAAATTACCTAATTATTGATGGGAAAGACAGTGGTTTAGGAATTGCATGTGACAAGAATAACTCATTAAGTAATTGTTTAGTCTTTCAAACAGGTAAAGTAAAGATAAATACCTCCAATGGCTATTTACAAATTGGAAACTCCGTGCAAAACACGCGCAGAGTAGACAAAGAACCCTACCTAAACAATAACTCTGAATGGGAAATGATATTGGATAGTTTGGTTTATTCCAAATTTTAAACGCTGGTTTCGTTACTTCTTAGTCGTTCATACAGGAATTGAATTGCTTTTACTTTCATGCCCAGCGCACTCGTTTGCTTTCACTATATTTGGACAAGAGTCATAGCAAAACCATGCAATTCATTCAACGCATCTTGAAAAAAGTCATTCGACAACACCTTTTTTGGGTGAATGGATGTACGTTATTTTTTCTCATCTGGTGGAATAGCATTCCAACCACTCTTTTTGACGTTGAATATGCAACTTTGATTGAAGACGAAAATGGTGGACTACTCACTGCGGTTATTGCGCGCGATGGTCAATGGCGTTTTCCAATTGAAGAAAATGTTCCAAAAAAGTTCAAGGAGGCATTGCTTTGCTTTGAAGATGAATATTTTTATTCTCATCTGGGAGTGAGTATTCGCGGATTGGGGAGAGCAGTCGTTCAAAATGTTTCCCATTTCAAAAAAGTGAGTGGTGGAAGCACCCTCACAATGCAGTTAATGCGCATGTCTCGTGCTAAAAAATCACGAACTATTTGGCAAAAACTAATTGAAATCGTTGGTGCAACTCGATTAGAATTTCGATTTTCCAAAGATGAACTGCTGGCTCTATATGCCGCACATGCTCCCATGGGTGGAAATGTTGTTGGGTTGGAAGCTGCTTCATGGCGTTACTTCGGCAGAAAACCATCCAACCTTTCTTGGGCAGAATCAGCAACCCTCGCCGTTTTACCCAATAGTCCCGGGTTAATACATCCAGGTAAAAATAGGGCTGCACTACTAGCCAAACGGAATAGACTACTATTAAAGCTTCATAAGAAAGGAATCTTGACCAAACAGGAGCTTGAACTCGCAGTCATGGAATCATTGCCAGATAACCCTTTTCAAATGCCCCAGTCTACCCCACATTTGTTGGCTCGTTTTTTTAATTCTGGGCAACGCGGGCAACGGATAAAAACTACCATCGATGGACACCTTCAACAGTTAATTCAACAGGGGGTAAATACTCAAATGGATTGGCTTCGAAATGCACATATTCACAATGCTTCCTTAGTAGTAATGGAAACCAAAACAGGTGAAGTGAAGGCGTACATCGGCAATGTCACCAACGATAAATCCGCCAAAAATAAGGAAGTTGACGTTATTTCAGCACCAAGAAGTTCGGGCAGTATTTTGAAACCGTTTTTGTATTGTCATGCCTTAGAAGCAGGAGTAATAACTCCAACAACCTTATTGACCGATGTTCCAACCTACATGAATGGCTATGCCCCAAAGAATTTTTATGACAACTATGATGGTCTTGTCCCTGCCAATGAAGCGCTATCACGATCACTGAATGTACCATTTGTAAGGCTCTTGATTCGATATGGGCAACGACGGTTTTTAGACCAATTAAAGCGCGACGGTTTTTCAAACTTCGTATTTTCCGCGGATCACTATGGAACTTCCTTGATTTTGGGAGGAGCAGAAGTATCCCTCGAAGACCTTGTGCTAGTATACGCCAACCTGGGGAATTCAGCGAGTGGAGCGACTAATATTCAGGAGTTTCATGTTCATGAAAAAGAACGAAAAAAGAGCACACTTAAATTTGAGCAATCTGCTGCTTATCACACGCTCAACGCACTACTCAATGTTAGCCGTCCCGACCTCTACGGAAACTGGGAAAGGTACGAGCAAGGACAGAAGATTGCATGGAAAACGGGTACTAGTTATGGTTTCCGAGATGCTTGGGCAATTGGTGTAACACCGGAATATACTATCGGTGTATGGGTTGGAAATGCTGATGGCGAAGGAAGGCCAGGAATTGTAGGTGTAAAAGCGGCTGCCCCTCTCCTATTCGAAGCATTTAACCACCTTCCGAATACCCAAAGCTGGTTCCAACAACCCTACGACACAGAACAAGAGATTCAAATTTGCAATACCTCAGGTATGAGAGCTAGTGAATTCTGCAATGAAACAAAACTACTTTCCCTTCCTATCAATAGTAAAAAATCGGAACGCTGCCCCTACCATCAGCGCGTGTATCTGAACCTTGATGAAACCGAACAGTTAAGCCTAAATTGCGCAACGCAGGAAGAGATCACGGAGAAAAATTGGTTCATTGTGCCACCACTCGCAGAAAAATATTATAAAATGCGACACCCCAACTATCCCTCTTTGCCACCATTTAGAATTGGATGCGGCAGTGAAAATGAAGCTCGGCTCATGGATATTATTTACCCTAAAAAAGAAAGCACAATTGACGTCCCTAAGGGTTTTTCAGGGGAGTATGAGCATGTCATTCTTGAAGCAACACATCGAATTCCAGATGCTCTCATTCATTGGCATTTAAACGAAGAATACTTAGGTAGCACTGAAACGTTTCATCAAATGAAGTGCATCCCAAAGTCGGGAGAAAACACCCTGCAACTCGTTGACCAAAACGGTAATTCTAAAGTGCTCCAATTTCATGTGAAGTAATTTTCAGGTAACAGAAACACACATTGTTTTTTACCTTTTTTTCCTCTTCGATGAACCATTCTTGTCACTTGGTGTACTCCACGAAAAAAATTAGATTATGAAAAATTCAAAATGGTTTATCTTAATTCTGTTTATCGGAATTACAACTGTCGGTTTTGTGTTGGTCTCATTTGTTACCATAACACCCATCAAAATTACACAAATTAACACTGAAGACGATGTGGACGAAACATGCGTATTCAATACGGTTATGGGTATTCAATCGTCTGACTCCTTTTTTGTATTTACAACTCCTGAAAATGTAGAACAGTCGTTAATGACTTCCCTAAAATGGATGGCAAGCGCTCAGCTTGCTGATGGTGGATGGGGGTGTGGGTCGCATGCTAATCAAGGAAACCTCAACCCACTTAGCGTAGATTCTGACCCAGCAACAACTTCTGTCGTGTTAATGGCGCTTATGCGCATGGGACACAACCATAAAGAAGGAGATTATGTAGCTACATTCTATAAAGGAAGTGAATTCATACTAACTTCTGTTGAAAATACATCGAGAGACGAAAACAACATCACGTCCTTAAGCGGCACCCAAATTCAAACAAAGTTGGGAAAGAACATTGATGTTGTTCTATCTGCACAATTCCTATCGAATTGGTTGGAAGAATTAGGACAAGAAGATGCCAATTATCAACGCGTCATGACGGCATTAAATGCGTGTGCTGAAAAAATTCAGCGTACTATGAATGCGGATGGAAGTATTAATAACGCAGGATGGGCGGGTGTTTTACAATCCTCTTTTGCGACGAACGCCTTAGAATCTGCAGCAGCAAATGGCGCTACAGTAGATGAAGACGTATTGGAACAAGCGCGAAATTACCAAAAAGGGAATATCGATACAAGAACTGGAAACGTAAAAACCGAAGCTGGGGCAGGCATTGTTTTGTACTCTGTCTCAGGTTCGGCACGCGCGAGTGCGCAAGATGCGCGAAAAGTAGAAGAGCGCGTAAAGAAAGCGAAAGAAAGCGGTGATTTGCCCTCTGCAGCTGAAGTTACGGTTGACAATTTAAAGGATATCGGTTATACAGAAGAAGAAGCGATTCGTTATTCAACTTCCTATACTGTTTACAATACATCCAAAGAAATTGCTCAACGCCAAGATGTGACCACTGGATTTGGTAATGATGGTGGAGAAGAATACTTGAGTTTTCTTCAAACCGGTGAATCAATGATCATCGGAGGAGATAATGCATGGAAAAACTGGTACGACAATGTATCCGGTCGATTACTATCTGCTCAAAACCAAAATGGTAGCTGGCATGGGCACCACTGTATTACAAGCCCAGTGTTTTGCACGGCAACAGCAATGTTGATCTTATCAATTCATAATGATATAGAAAAATTGGCTCAATTGGGGGAGTAATCGTTTCACCTGATCGAAAGAAGGTTGTAAGTCTACTTACAGCCTTTCTTTGTTTTAGATTTAGCAAAAAACTAAAATTGGAAGTTCAAAATACCTTATCTTCGCATTCACAAAGAAAACAATGGAAATCCCCTTAAGTGAACTCAAAAAAGGCCAGCATGCGCGGATTGTGCGATTGGGAGAAGATATACTATCCAAACGCTTTTTGGAAGTGGGTATTACTCCAGGTACAGATGTGACACTTTCTGCAATTGCTCCATTTGGAGACCCCATCGCAATTGATTTGGGAGAATTTTCTATTAGTTTACGGAAAAAAGAAGCTGCACAAATTTTTGTAGCCTTATTCTAGAAATAGCGGCTACCCTAGCAATTGAAACGTTAGCAAAGCCGCAAAATAGGCGATACCTGTGAACACAACAAACTGCACAATCGGTATTTTCCAACCACCCGTCTCTTGTTTCACAATGGCAATCGTGCTCATGCATTGTAAAGCAAATACATAAAAAATTAATAACGAAAATGCCGTTGCATAAGAAAATTGGATCGCATCTAACCCTGATACATCCTCTACTGTTTCTACACTATAAATGGTAGACATCGTTCCAACAAAAACCTCCCGTGCAGCAAATGAAGCTACCAGTGCAATACCAATTTTCCAATCATACCCTAATGGGGCAATAATCGGCTCAATTGCATGACCTATTTTCCCTAAGTAAGAATGCTCCAGGAGTTCAGCACGTTTATCCATTTCGAGTTGCATGTCATCAGCATTCGGCTGACTCAACAATTCGGTATAGTGGGATTCTATTTGAGCATATTCATCTGCAGGACCGAAATACGACAATACCCAAAGAATGATTGAAGCAATCAAAATGACTTTACCCGCTTCTAAAACAAATATCTTTCCTTTATTCAATGCGTTGGTTAGCGCGTTTCTAAAGCTCGGTATTTTATAATTTGGAAGCTCCAAAATAAAAGCCCCCTGCTCTTGTTTCTTGGAGAATCGGGTAATTAAAAACCCGATAATTAGTCCAACTATTAATCCAAGAAGGTACAACCCTAGCATGAATAAACCTTGAACACTAATTACTCCTCCAATGTATTCATCGGGAACAATAAATGATACCAAGAACACATAAACAGGCAATCGCGCAGAACAACTCATCAATGGAATAATGAAGATTGTAATTAACCGTTCTCTCCTGCTTTCTATAGCGCGCGCTGCCATAACCGATGGAATCGCACATGCAAATCCTCCTACAAGCGGAACAATGGATTTTCCATTCATTCCAAATACCTTTAATAAGCCGTCTGACATGAACGCCACGCGTGATAAATATCCTGTATCCTCCAAAATCGCAATCAATGCGAAGAGAATCATAATTTGGGGAACAAACACAAGTACCCCTCCCACTCCAGCAAAAATACCGTCCTGAATAAAGTCTGCCCAAATTCCGGGCGGCATCCATGATGAGATAATAGTTCCCACATCATATAGACCATCATTGATCAAATCCATTGGGTAGGACGCAAATGTAAATATGGCTTGAAATAGGATAAAAAAGACACTTAGAAAAATGAGTAAACCCCAGAATGGATGCGTTGTATACTTATCTAATTTCTGGGAAACACTGTTCTTGGTGTTGGTATCTTTGTAAAAAATCGATAAATCGCGGTGAATCTGATCCGCACGATTTCCAACCTCAATAATATCTTCCTTCAACGGATTATATCCGTGTTTCGCTATAATTTGAGCCAAATCTCCCATTTCGTCACTTACCGTATCTTGCGCAACTGCATTCATCACTTTAAAGCGAAAATAGTCAGTTGTACCCGGTCGACTTAAAGCTACATCTTGTAGGATCTCTTCTAAGCCTGCTGGGGAGAACATGCTTTTAGCGCTCGGTACCACATCGAGTTCAAAAGCCTTTATGAGTTCGTTTAGTCCTTCACCACCACGTGCGCTCAAAGCATAAACAGGGACGTCAAAATATTGACTTAACGCATTTAGATCGATTTGCTTCCCTTCTTTACGCACTAAATCAATCATGTTCACCACCAATAAACAGGGGAGGCCTAGATCAATGATTTGACTCGCAAAAAACAGATTTCGTTTCAAATTTGTACCGTCAACAACGATGACCAACATATCCGGGAAATCAGCATTTTTAGGATTCAAAAGGATACGTTGAACAACCTGTTCATCTGAATTGGAGGACGATAAACTATAGGTTCCAGGCAAGTCAATAATTGAACAATTATTACCGTTTTTTAACGCAATACTCCCTACACGTTTATCCACCGTTACACCCGGATAATTACCTACCTTTTGATTAAGGCCCGTCAACTTATTAAAAAGGGATGTTTTACCCGAATTTGGGTTCCCGACTAATGCTATTTTCCGCGTGTTCTTCAATTAAACTACTTACTTGTTCAACTTATCATCTATTTTCTGGCTTCTTGAGGATTTCAGAAATCCGATTAAAAGCATTTCTAATACTCTCTACGTTGCTATAAATCAATCGTAACTTATTGTTCTTCTCACTCATTTTACACCCTCTAGGATTCGTTTGGATGTAATTTAATACTTGTGTAAAAATAGGGCTTTGAAAATAACTGTGTTGCGGATCGGCAATAAAATAACCAATCATGCTTCCTGATTTAATCACCAACTTCTCAAAACCTACTTCTTGTGCCTTCCAACGTAGGCGCATTGAATCAAACAATTCAACCACCACTTGCGGCAGAGGTCCAAAACGGTCAATAAGCTTTTGTTCGAAGGCAACTAATTCCTCTTCTTTAGTGAAATTATCCAGTTCTTGGTAAAGCGATAGCCGCTCTGCTACGTTGTTTACATAATCATCAGGGATTCGAACCTCTAAATCGGTTTCAAGGATACAATCCCGCACAAAACTTTGAAAAGTATCGTTCTGAGTCTCTGAAAAAAGTTCCTTAAACTGTGATTCACGCAATTCATCTATCGCTTCATTCAAGATTTTTTGATACATCTCAAACCCAATATCCGAAATAAATCCGCTTTGTTCTCCCCCCAATAGATTTCCCGCGCCACGAATATCTAAATCCTTCATTGCGATATTGAAGCCTGCCCCCAAATCGGAAAACTGAACCAACGCATTGAGTCGCTTACGCGCCTCCTCTGTCAGCATATTAAACCGCGGAGCTATCATATAACAAAACCCTTTTTTATTGGAACGTCCTACACGCCCCCGCAACTGATGCAAATCACTCAATCCAAAATTATTCGCATTATTAATTATGATAGTGTTTGCATTGGAAATATCGATTCCAGATTCAATAATTGTCGTAGCCAACAAAACATCGTATTCGTGCTCAATGAAATCCATCATAATTTTTTCCAACTTCGGTCCTTCCATTTGACCATGACCAATGGCCACACGAACTCCAGGACACAAGCGTTGAATCATTCCCGAAACCTCTTTAATATTCTCCAATCGATTATGCACAAAATAAACTTGTCCTCCTCTACTCACTTCGTACGAAATGGAATCGCGTATGATTTCCTCATCAAACTCCACAATTTCTGTAAGAACAGGCTGACGGTTTGGAGGTGGAGTATTGATTATACTTAAATCGCGCGCTCCCATCAACGAAAACTGCAAGGTTCTTGGAATCGGAGTAGCTGTCAACGTGAGCGTATCGACAGTTGCTTTTAACGTTTTCAACTTATCTTTCACCCCTACACCAAATTTTTGCTCCTCGTCGATAATCATGAGGCCAAGGTCTTTAAACTTTACATTGGCGCCTACCAATTTATGCGTACCTATCAAAATATCAATCTTCCCCTCCTTGAGGTCTTTTAGGGTTTGGGTGGTTTGCTTTGCCGACTTAAATCGATTTAAATAATCAACGCGCACCGGAAAATCTTTCAACCGCTCTTTAAAACTGCGATAGTGCTGTAAAGATAAAATCGTAGTTGGAACGAGCATGGCGACTTGTTTACCATCTGTAGCAGCTTTAAATGCTGCGCGAATCGCTACTTCTGTTTTTCCAAAACCAACATCCCCACACACCAATCGATCCATAGGCGTATCTTTTTCCATGTCGGCTTTCACTGCTTCAGTGGCTTTCAGCTGGTCGGGCGTATCTTCGTAGATAAATGACGCCTCTAATTCATGCTGTAAATAGGTGTCTGGAGAAAAAGCAAATCCAGGTTGCGCCTTTCGTTTCGCATACAATTGAATCAAGTCGTAGGCAATTTCCTTGATTTGCTTCTTTGTCTTATTCTTAAGAGTTGTCCAGGCTTTTGTTCCTAACTTGTTCATTTTTGGAACCGTACCTTCTTTCCCTGTAAACTTAGAAATTCGATGAAGGGAGTGAATGGAAACATATAGAACATCCCCGTCCTTATAAATCAATCGTATGGCTTCTTGTGGTTTTCCATTGACATCGATTGTTTGCAATCCGCTAAACTGTCCTACTCCATGATCAATGTGTGTCACGTAGTCGCCTTTCTGGAGGTTATAAATTTCCTTGAGCGTAAAGGCTTGTTTGGCTTCTCGAAACCCTTCTTTTAGTCGAAAACGGTGATAACGCTCTAAGATTTGATGGTCGGTGTAACAGGTAAGCTTCAACTCTTCTGAAATAAACCCCTCCTGTAGTGAACAGTTCATAGCGCTAAACTTGACTTGTGCCCCGATATCCTCAAAAATATCGTAGAGTCGCTCGATTTGCTTTGGTTGATTTGAGAAAATAAGGTTGGTAAACCCACTTTCTTCGCGATAAATCAACTCATCCTTCAACATGTCGAAATTCTTGTTGAATGCTGGTTGCGATTTGAATTTAAAGTCCAACACATCAGCTTCTTTGAAGAAATAATCAGGACCTATTTCGATGATGGAGAAATGCTGGATTTGTTCCTTTGCTTCACTTGGATGGAAATACAATTCATTTGGAGGAGTTCTGCGCACAGCACTCTCAGGAAGTCCATCGTAAATCTTCAGAGCTTTCTGGTATTCTTTTTCAAGACTACCCAATACCATATGAAATGAAGAAATCCATACGTTTGTTGCAGTCCCTAGAAACTCCAAAAACGATCCGTTCTCCTCCTTGACCAAATTCACTTGAACATCCGGAACTATATAGAAAAAATCATGTTGTTTCTGTGAAAGTTGACTCACCGGATCAAACACACGAATGCTTTCTACCTCATCGCCAAAGAACTCCATTCGAAAAGGCAAGTCATTGGCATACGAAAACACGTCAAGAATTCCCCCACGAATCGCAAATTGGCCAGGTTCGTAAACAAAATCGACTGGATGAAAACCGTATTCCAGCAGCAGATCACGAATAAATTCTAATGCATACTCTTGACCTTTTATGACTTTAAATGTATTCGATTCTAACCGCGTCTTCGTAGGAACCTTCTCTAACAACGCTTCGGGGTAACTGACAATCCACATGTTTTGCGACTTCGTCAATTTATCCAATACTTCAGCCCTACCAACTACATTGGCGTTATCTGTTTCCTCCAGTTTATAAGGTGTTTTATACGATGCTGGAAAAAATACGATGCGGTCATCATTTGGAAACAACCCTTGTAAATCATTGAGGAAATATGCTGCATCCTCTTTATCATTTAATAGGAATAAGTGATGTCCACGAACCTGTTGTGCAAGCGCACTCGAGGTCAACGAACGCGCAGAACCGACTAAATTCTTCCATTGTACCCGCGCTTTATCGTACTGCAATAAATCCGCAGTCTTCTCCAGTTGAGGCAAGGATTGAAAATGTTGTCTGAGCGTTTTAAGATCCATTTGAAGTCGCAACGTTTAAATCGGACTGCAAATTTACCTTATAATTTTTGAACGAAGGGGCAAATCAAGGAGGATAAGTCCAAATAATCACCTAAAGAACATTGTAAAAAAACTAAGCCTGGATCTTCTCGGTCTCCTTCAACAAACTCATAGCCTTTTCTACCATTTGCTTAGAGCCCACGTAATAGCCACAACGCTGGTGTAATTCTTTGGGTTGAATATCTAAAATTCGATTCTTTCCATCTGTTGCTATTCCACCTGCTTGCTCAACAATAAACGCTAATGGGTTACATTCATACAACAAACGTAAACGTCCAGTCGGGTGACTATCAGTTGTTGGATAAATATAAATTCCGCCCTTCAATAAATTTCGATGAAAATCAGCTACCAGCGAACCGATGTAGCGACCTGAATAGGGTCTTCCGGTTGCTGGGTCGTCTTGACGACAATACTCTGCATAGTCTTTTAAGCCTGGGTCGCATTGGTTTAAATTCCCTTCATTCAAGGCATAGACCCGACCAGTTTCAGGCGTTTTTATATCGGGATGCGACAAACAAAATTCACCAATAGATGGGTCGAGTGTAAATCCGTTAACTCCTCTACCTGTAGTATACACCAACATGGTGGAAGAACCAAAAATCACATAACCAGCAGCTACTTGCTCACTCCCTTTTTGAAGCATGTCGTCTAATGTAGCGAGTGTTCCAGTTGGGGATTTTCTGCGATAAATTGAAAATATAGTCCCGATAGAAACATTTACATCAATATTAGAAGAACCATCTAAAGGGTCGAAAAGCACAACGTATTTTCCATTTTTAGAAATTTCATTGTCGAATGCGATAAAGTCTTCGTGCTCCTCGGAACCGATTCCGCATACCTCTCCTCCACTTTTGAATGCACGGATGAAAGCATTATCGGCCATCACATCTAGCTTTTGTTGCTGCTCTCCTTGTACGTTTTCACTTCCTTGAGCGCCTAAAATATCAACTAAACCAGCGCGGTTCACATCTCTATTTACAATCTTCGAAGCAATCGAAATATCGTTGAGTATACTCGTCAACTCTCCCGTAGCAAAAGGGAAGTCTTGTTGGCGTTGCATAATAAACTCGCTGAGGGTCGTGATTTTAGACATAAAAATACTTTTTGCAAATATCGTGATTTATCGTCGAAATAGAGCTAAAAAATTGGGATTTCATTAGATGAGCAACTTAATAAATTTAGAATTGAGCCCTTCGGCCCATCCACCTATCGACAAGCCAGGGGAACCAAGCTCAGAGGAACCGACTATGGGTAAAAGTTAAGCATTTAGATCGAGGGATGCTTAAAGATACTATCTTGATGGGAATAATGAAGGTTCACCATGTTCTACGATGTCTAACAGAGCTTCACAAAATTTGGTGATCATCCACCCTTATTTTGTGTGACTTTTTGCCTTCTTTTTGGACTTTGTGCTATTCGAGTAATACTTCGCAGGTTCACAAAGTCTCTTGGTACACACATGTATTCTGAAATCTTTATCACTTGCACAACACTTCTTCAGAAATCCGTATTCAATTCAACGGAATATCATTAAATTTGTACTATGTATAAAAAAGTAGCTCTTGTTTTTTTATTTCTTGTGTTCGTGCTGATGGCGCTACCTGATGCGACGGCACAGTGCTCTCAATGCAAACTGCTCGCCGAGCAAAGTGGTGGGGCAATGGATGACGAAATCTTAGGAACCGCGGGTAAAAACAATATCAACTCGGCTATTCTTTACATCATGGCTGTTCCCTATTTGATTTTAGTGTTTCTTTTCCGTGCTCAAATCAAACAGCTTTTTAGTCGGTTCGTTACACGTAAATCATAGAAGTAGCTTCTTGCTGATACTAAACAAGGAATAAGCATCCGTGTGACTATAAAAATTTAACATTAAATCGTAATGTGTTTAGTTCCTTGATACTTTTCTAATTTGATTTCCAGACAATTGATCAACGATCATATCAAATAAGTCGAGTCCTAAAGATTTTTCGAGAGGTTCTTTCCATTTACCATTGTCTACGTACTCAATTCTAAAACTCTTCTTGTTTAATTTAGTTATTCAAACATTGTTTCGTTTTTCGCTCAAACCCGGATCGAAGGCATGTTTAAATGAATTGGAAAATAATTCTTTTAAATTAAGGCAATCGGAATTATTCATTCGTTTGAAGTGGAGAAAACATTCGAATTCACCTCAATACAGCGCTCAAACTAGCGCTGCTCGCTTCTAAGTTCGCCTTTACCAGTTGCAATGCGTAGGTTTCATGATCGATTTTATGCAATTATTCTGACGTGACCATCATTTCATGTATCAATACGATAGCGTTCAATTTATTCTGTAAGTCATCGTAAATGGATTTAGACTTTTCATCCGAAAGATCATCTTTTTATAGTTTCATGAAACTTAATATAAGCTGAAAAATAATTCTTTACACAGTGACGAACTTCTTGCAAAAAGTTTTTCATTTCTCTCAGACTTTCATCAATTCGGTGTTGCTATAATTCTCATTGAACTAACCTAAGCGAAACAAAAAAACAAATTCAAATAAAACAAATGCATAGGTGCCTACTGGGGTAAAACAACGCAGCAATAGGAGCGCTATCAAAAACCATGAACACATGAAGAACCGCTACAAACACACCTGCAAAGGTCAGTCCGTTAAAAAACTTACGAATCTTCACTGCATGCCGCGTAAGTCCACTAAAAGGAATGCCCATCTTTGAAATTTCATTTAAAAAAACCTAAGAAAATATATTGTTTGGTAAAAATATAGAGCAAAATAGTTAGAGGTGTTTTGGAATTCATCCGGTACAAGTTACAGGTTTCATCTTGAAAACCTGAAGCCTGCAACACTTTTCAAACAC
>JALQTG010000167.1 GCA_023264075.1 Crocinitomicaceae bacterium | reverse complement strand
TAGGTGGTTGTCTGTTCCCCCTCCGATCATCCTGATTTTATTTTTCTTGAAAACTTTTTCCATCGCTTTCGCATTTTTTAAAATCTGCTTTGCATATTTTTTGAAGGTTGGTGTGAGAGCTTCACCAAAAGCCACAGCTTTCGCTGCTACAATATGTTCCAGAGGCCCTCCTTGTGTTCCTGGGAAAACTGCAGCGTCAAGTAGTGAAGCCATTGAACGTAAATTACCATTGTTCCAACGAATTCCGAATGGATTGTCGAAATTGTGGCGCATCATGATGATTCCTCCTCTAGGTCCACGTAATGTTTTGTGGGTAGTGGAAGTTACGATATGACAATGCTCGAGTGGGTCATTCAAGAAATGCGTTGCAATCAATCCAGCGGGATGGGAGATATCCGCCAGTAATAATGCCCCTACTTCGTCTGCTACTTTGCGAATTCGAGCATAGTCCCAATCTCTGGAATACGCGGAAGCACCACAAATGATCATTTTAGGCTTTTCTGTTCGAGCGGTTTGTTCGAGTGCATCGTAATCAATCGTTCCGGTTTCTTTGTTTACACCATAAAAGTGCGGTTCATATAGCTTTCCAGAAAAATTAACCGGAGAACCATGCGTTAAGTGTCCTCCATGGGATAAATCAAATCCCAAAATTTTATCTCCTGGTTTTAAGCAGGCCAACATTACAGCTGCATTTGCCTGCGCCCCTGAATGCGGCTGAACATTTGCCCAAGTTGCATTGAATAATTGACATAAGCGATCAATAGCCAATTGCTCTACTTGATCCACTATTTCACATCCTCCATAATAACGTTTGCCAGGAAGGCCTTCCGCGTATTTATTGGTCAAAACTGAACCCATTGCGTGCATTACGTCATCACTTACAAAGTTTTCAGAAGCTATGAGCTCTAACCCGTTTAATTGACGATCTCGTTCTTGTCGAATTAAATCAAAAATGGCAGTGTCTTTATTCATATTTATTGGTAATTATTAGCATAAATTTTCTTCAATCCATCCGTTAAATTCGTATCCGGCTTGTATCCGATGAGTCGCTTGAGCTTATCAGAACTTCCTACCCGACGTTCAACTTCATAGTCATATCGTTTCTTTGGCGCCTCGATGTAACTGATTATTGAAGATGAATGAGTTATTTGTTTGATGGCGTCGGCCAAATCTTTAATGTTCCATTCCTCTTCATTGGCAATATTTACAATATGGTATCCTTTGGTGAGCATGAGGTCAACACAAGCATTAATTGTGTCGTCAATGTAGGTAAAGTCTCGTGTTTGCATCCCGTTTCCAAAAACAGTAATGGGTTTATTTGAAATAGCTTGCTCGAAAAAGCGAGGAACAACCATTCGGTTGTCTTGGTTCTCTCCATATACATTGAAAAAACGAAGGCAAGTTGCATGCAATCCTTTCTCTTCGTGATGAGACGCGAGATAAATTTCGTTGTAGCGTTTCGCCATAGCGTAAGACGTTCTCGGATCTACCAAAACCTCTTCCGTAAGGGCACTTTCTATAGCTGAATGTCCATAAATACCAGAGGTGGAGGCGTAAAGGATTTTTCCTACATTGTTAATCTGCGCAGCATTGACAACGTTTCGTGTGCCGATTACCTCGACATCCATTGTTTCCACTGGATTGTCTGCCACTACGTCAACTCCTAATACTGCGGCAAAATGATAAATGACGTCACATCCTTTTGAAAGTTCTCTTACGAGTTCAAAATCACGGACGTCACCATTTACAAATTCAATTTTTTTGAAGGTATCTCGATCAATTTTATTCCCTCTGAGCAAGTTATCCAGCACCACGATTTTGTGTCCGTCATTCACCAATCTTTTGGTAAGGTTACTTCCAATAAATCCTGCTCCTCCGGTTATTAATATTTTCATAAGTGTAGTTGTATTTTACAAAAATAGGAGAATAGAGGGATTATTAATGAAGAAATCTGCGAATACTGTGGAATTGATGCGAATAATCTTTCATCTCGTCGTTGTAGATACCTTTATTATCTAGTTTGTCGATTCGAACCTTCCCACTTGCGTGGATTATAGTGTTGTTCTCTAATAGGATGCCGACATGATGAATTTTTCCTTTTGCATTCACAAAGAAAGCAAGATCACCTATCGAACTGAGCTCAAATGGTTGTTCTGTTCCTTGGTGCACTTGTTGAGAGGCATCACGTTGCAATTCAATCCCGAAAAATCGCATAACGGCTTGTGTAAAACCAGAGCAGTCAATTCCGAAAGGGGTTCTTCCTCCCCAGAGGTAAGGACTGTTTAGGTAGCTCAGGGCGACCGCTCCAACATCATTAGTTTTTAGAGGATGTTGATGAGAAACGCGCTCGAATTCAAAAGTGTCTATTTTAAATTGTGATCCATTTCCAGGGAGTAATGATCCTTTTACAGCATAAATTGGTCCCCAAGGTGTTTGAATTGTTTCTATGAGTGACGTTTGTCTGTTGTTACTTTTGCTTAGGCGTTGATATTCGCTCTCGGAGATAAGCTGGACCTGCTTGAAATCAATCCAGCCTTCATAACCGTCATGAGCAGATTTAATTTTTCTCCACTGGTTGTGCACAGCTGTAATTGTTGCCGCTTCTCCAAAAAGTAGCTGTGTAACAATTTCTGATTCGTCAGAATGGTGTGTACGAACGGGAATAATGCTTAAATGACAGAATACTGTATCATTAACCCTCATGTTCTTTTTTCGGAAATTTAGGATGATTCATTAAGTTGATAATCTGTTGCACGTGACGTTGGTTGTGATATATAACAAACATGAGTGCATCACCAAGTCGCAACCGAACAATTCTACTAATTGAAATGGGGATTTTAACTTTTCGTAATCCAACCCCTCGAGCAGATTCAATAATTCTTAGTAAATGCTGCTGTTGAGTAATGAATTGTTCCGTTTCGTGTCCTGTAATGAGCTCTTTGTCAATCCGAGGATTCGTCCCTTTTGGAGATTTAAACTTACGCTTAATGTTTTTGGCGTTACCTAATTTCATAGATTTCCATGCACTTCTTCCTAATGGAGAAGAGGTAAATGTTTCTTTCGGTTCACGGAAACGAGTCTTGTTTATTTTCTCCTCAAAAGTTGAATGATAAAAAGAGGCATATTTGTTCAAATGTGCCAATACTTCAGCAATATTCCAACTGTCTGGGTTCGGGGACCAGTTCAATTGATTCGTGCCCAAATGAATGATTTTTTTTTGAGCAACTGAAATATTTTCCTCCGTTATGGACCCTAAATTGGTTAGTAATTCGGTAGTGTTGAAAATTGTCATGCTAAGTAATATGTAACAGCTACAAAAATACAGGCATTATCATTAGTAAACAATAAAAAAATAGAGAAATATTAGAAAGGCTTTACTCCGTTCGCAAATTAGGATTTTCAGGAGTTTTTGAACTTCATTACTGCTCTTAAAGTGAGTAGCTCCGATAGGCAGTAAAGCTCATTTAGAATATTACCGCTGGATTTGTTCTAGGTAGGATTGTAAGATGATGGTAGCGCTAATTTCGTCGATTAGGGCTTTGTCTTTTTTTTGCTTTTTTGATAATCCTCCTATGTGCATCGATTGGACCGCCATTTTGGATGTAAATCGTTCATCCACTAAAGCAATGGCTGTGTTAGGGAATTCTTTTTCAAGTGCATCTTTAAGGTGCCGAACATTTGAAGAGCTATGGGAGTCCTCAAGGTTTAGTCGTTTGGGTTCACCTAGGACAATCGTACCGATATTTTTTTCTGGAATTAAGCGCTGTAGAAACGTCATAAGCTCTCTTGAATCTACAGTTGTAAGTCCTGAGGCTATGATGTTGAGTTCGTCAGTCAATGCGATTCCGGTACGTTTTAATCCAAAATCAAGTGCTACAATTCGCTGCATTATTTTATAATTGTTCGTTGCCCTAGAAATGTATCCCCCGAGAAAATAAGTAGTTGATAGCTACCACTTTTAAGTTGTTCTACAGATAGAGACAAATAAATCTCGTCTGAAAATTTTGACGTAATTAAGCGTCCGTTTAGATCATGAAGATACACAGTAATTCCTTCAGGGATAGTTTGTGTTAGTTCAATGTTGATTTGGCTCTCTATAGGGTTTGGGTACACCAAAATATAATTGGGGAGTTCAATGGATGAAAGTCCGAGACTACTTTTTTTGAAACCGAACGTATACTGTCCTTTTTGAATGTCAACAGCATCAATGCGGCCAGATTTGTCTGTTGGACTTCCTTGTGTATTCAATACATAATCCGGGTAAACGGCCCATTCGGTAGATGTGTTTGGGCGCCAAAGTAGAACAATGCTATCCTCGTGGAAAACAACGCCATTATGGTCAAGCATTAAACCATTGTCTAGATTTCCTCCTGCAATCTGACGTGCGTCAAAAACAAAACGGCCATTGGAGGAAAAGTTTTCATCCCAAATTCCATCAATAGACCAATACCTGTCGGGAGAAATAACGTACAATTGATTCATTGATGCTGTTTGGAATGGATCTGGTGCCATGCGGTGGTGTTCTACCCTAATTAGTGCTGTGTCACCCACAGAAGTTGTTGTTTGCCGATAGTATGCATATGCGTGGTTTGTAGTACTCGCCGCCCCAATCTTTAAGGTTTCTCCGGTAACAGCACAGAGCAATTTATCATTTTTATTTAGATAAGCTAACACAGGTTGGAAGGAGCTGGTAATCGTGATTTCCGAGAACTCTCCATCAACAAGAATTTGAAACGTTTCTTCATTCATCGTTTCATCGACAAGTGTTACCTCTATTGGAACTTGTGAGAAGAAGTTGGGCGCTTCAAATAATTTTTGATGGATGGAAAGGGTAATGTCATAACCCCCTCCATTTTGAGCAATACTTATGGAATCAAGTACAAAGCCGGTGAATCCAGGGTTGAAAATCCAGTTTTCGAAAAATGGGTGCATATCTAATCCTGTAGCTGTTTCTAATTCGTCACGAAAATCTGCAGCATCAATGTCTTGAAAGGCCCAGTTTTCTTGGATAGATTGTAATCCTTGAAAGAAGAGTTGGTCGCCCATATAACTACGCATATTATGCATGACAGTTGACCCCTTGGAATACGAATGAGTGCCATAAGTTGCACTATGTGGCACACCTGATAACGCGTAAAATGCACCGTCGTCAAAATGTGCGCGCTGAATTACGTCGCGATGCACACCTTTCACTTCGTTCAAATAGGTGGTGTAATCATAAATGTGCTCCAAAAATAGAGCTTCCGAATAAGAGGCTATCCCCTCATTGATCCACATATCTCCGCTTGTCCTACACGTCACTAGGTCACCCCACCAATGATGGGCTAATTCATGAGCCATTAAAGTTTCATATTGCAGGTTCCCGTTTATTGTTGCTAATGGATAGGCTATGCAAGTTGCATGTTCCATCGCTCCACCATTAAAAGGAACAGCCACAAATCCGACTTTATCCCATACATAAGGTCCATAATTCGATTCAAAGGCATCCATGGACCCAAACAAATTGGCAAAGGAATTTTTGAAATTAGTTGTATCTGAAAGTCGAGAAATTAGCATTACCGGTATCTCGGCATTATTCAAGTTACTTACATAGGTTTGGTTTACATGCGTGTAGTCAGAGACCGCTACACAGGCAAGGTAGCTCGGAATCGGGTCTGATAGTCGCCAGGTACGTAGGTTTTCATTGTCTACTGTAATATCTTCTTGAGTAATGACTCCCATGCTGTAAGCTTTATTGATTATAGGAGAAAGTAGGGTGATTTCATAGGTCGCCCGTTCCACGAAATTGTCGAAACAGGGGTGCCAGGTTCTTCCATAATTATGAGGGTCTGCAGAAAATCCAACTCCCAGATTGTAAGCATAGTTACTTTGGAAATAAAATCCGCCAAAACCAGATGGATCCGTAACGGGCGAGCCTTTATAGTAGATGGTCACCGAGTCTAAGTCATTTGCCTGTAAGGGAGAAGAGAATTGAACACGTACCAAAGTGTCATTGTACGAATAGGTCAAGTGTGTATTTCCTCGTTTTACGGAATCCACTTCAAGTTGCAATAGGTCTAATGAAATGCCAGTAACATTATTCATTTTTGATTGAAAGAGGATGCGAGAATTTCCAGTTAGAAACTGACTACCCATAGCTGTGAAATCCAGAAATATTTTGTAGTCAAGAACATCAATGGTGTCGCTCCTTTGATTATTTTCAAATGATTTTACGTCTAAATAATGTGGGTGCTTTTTATGTGAACAAGCCTGATTGTATCCAAAAAAGCTGTAAAGTAATAGTGTAACGATGAGTAGTATTTTCATATTTGGCGACATTGAAAAGTTAAAGATAAGAAATATCAAGGGCTCATCAAATTTTAAACGGATTTTGAACGCGAAATAAGCAAGATGCGAATTGTGAATGAAAGGAGTTCGTCTGATTAACTAATCGAGTCACTTTTTGAAAAAAAAGAAATAGTACATTTGTAGCAATGGATAAGTTTGTCAATAGAGTTGTTTGGATTACAGGAGCTTCCTCTGGAATTGGGAAGGCCCTGGCTGAAGAGCTTGCTTCTCGCGGAGCGCTGCTCGTATTGTCCTCTCGAAAAGAGGAAGATCTAGAACTTGTCCGTTCGGGTTTAAATAATAAAGAGCGTCATCTTGTACTTCCTTTGGATCTTGGTAGCGGAGCTACTTATATCAACGAGTTGAATCAGGTTAAACATCAGTTTGACAGGATTGATTATTTGTTCAACTGTGGTGGGGTCTCACAACGAAGTGAAGCGGCTGAAACCACATTAGCGGTTGACCGAAAAATTATGGAAGTAAATTATTTTGGAACGGTAGCATTAACCAAAGCTATTCTTCCAATAATGCGCGAGCAGCAATCGGGACATATTATTGCAATTTCGAGTATAGCAGGTAAATTTGGGTTTTTCCTGCGTTCGGCCTACAGTGCTTCAAAACATGCGTTGCACGGTTTTTTTGAGAGTCTTTACTTAGAAGAAGAGAAAAATAACATCCACGTTACCATTGTATGCCCTGGTAAAATCAATACGAATATTTCAATGAATGCGCTTACAGGTGATGGAGAGAAGCATAGCGTTATGGACCATAATCAGGCGACTGGAATGTCTTCTGAAGAATGTGCGCGGCAAATTCTTAAGGCTGTTGAACGCAAAAAAATAGAGGTGCTTATTGGAAATAAAGAAATAAAGGCGGTGACCTTGAAGCGTTTTTTTCCTAGTCTGTTTTGGAAGGTTATCCGAAAGCAAAAAGCTACATAGTACATGAGAGAATTACGGGTGTTAATGGTCTGCCTAGGGAATATATGTCGTTCACCAATGGC
>JALQTG010000146.1 GCA_023264075.1 Crocinitomicaceae bacterium | reverse complement strand
CTGTCAGTCGGTATTGGCTGTCCATTCATACTGCGCTCAAAACAGTCGTTGATGCGCATAGTAATATCTACTTCAGCACCGTTTCGGGCTCTGAATTTGGGGTAAGTAGCGGCAACACCACCATAGTTGTTACCGAATGGTTTTGTCCCTGCATCGAGGTGACAGTTCTGGCAATTTAGACCATTTGTAATGGCCTTTATTGAGCCTTTTGGCCCAAAGTAGGAAGAAGTATGCGCAATGAGGTCTTTTCCATACATTACTTGCGCCTTGTACGCAGAGTCTTGGATGCGTTCAGGATTAAATGCTTGCCAGTACTTTTCTATATGGTCATCCTTATGATGTTTTTGATAAGGAGTAATTTCCGTGGTTGTTAATAATACGGATAACTTTTCTGAGATGGATGATTGATTCACGATGATGATCGGTATCAATACAAGTAAAATGAATAATAAAACAACTAAGCGCGTCAATCGAGTGATGATGCGTAAAAGTACTTCTTGGTCATTTGTTCGTTCCATGTCCTACTTATGAATGATTTACAATTACAAAATTACGCGTGAAGAACGACGGATATCGTAACATTTGTCACAGTTGGTTTGTGGTGCGTTATGCTTACAACTGTTTGTACAAGTTCAAAAACGGTATATTTGCTGCTAAAAAACACAGGGGAATGATCAAGTATAATCCGAAAACATGGTTGATTCATATATTGTCTTTGCACAAAAGTGACACCATACGTATCTTGTGGAAAGAACTTGTTTCAATCGCCTTACTTACGACCCTTTTGACCTATTTAGAGATAACTTATTTAGATCATGCGGATTGGATGAAGGACTTAATGGCGGTATACTCGTTGGTAGGATTTGTACTTTCTTTATTGTTAGTGTTTCGCACAAACACTGGCTATGATCGTTGGTGGGAAGGCCGAAAAAAGTGGGGCGAGTTGGTAAATAATACACGCAATCTAGCTTTGAAAGTCGCTTCAACTGATTTGCCGAAAGAGGACAAGAAATATTTTGGAAGAATGATTGCGAATTATTCCATTGCGCTATAGGAACATTTGCGGGATGGAAAAGGGTTAGAATTATTGGATTTAGAGCCAGAAGAGATAGAAGAAATAACAGAAAAAACGCATATTCCAAATGAAATAGGTAGGTGTATTTATCGACGTTTATTTGAGTTGAAAACAATGGGGGAGCTGACAGAATATGATGTTTTACTCATGGATATAAATCTTAAAACTTTCTCCGATATCACTGGGGCATGTGAACGGATTAAGAATACGCCAATTCCTTATTCTTACAGTTTGTTCTTGAAGAAGTTTATTTTCATATATGTGACCACTATGCCTCTTGCGTTTGTTTCTTCTTTTGGTTATTGGTCCATCTTACTGACTACTTTTGTTTTTTATGTATTGGTGAGTATGGAGGTCTTGGCAGAGGAAATTGAAGATCCATTTGGAACGGATGAAAATGATTTACCCACGGACGAATTAGCCAGTAAAATAAAACAAGGAATAGACGAGGTGCTCAGTTAAATGTTAGCGCACGAGGTTTTTCAGGATGTCCCCAAATTCAGCATAGAAAGCATCGAAATCCACTAGCACGGTACGGAAAAAATGGATGATGGATTGCTCATCTTCTTTCGAGTAAAGAGATACGTTGGGCAATATCCAACGAATTTGATAAATAGGAAGTCCGGCATCATTGGTAACGGATTTATCCCAAACAGGAAGTATCTTCATGTTGAGTTCCATTACTTTTTTGAGTTCTTCCAACTGTTCCCAAATCAATTCACGAATTCCCTCGTCAGCAGATTGAATGTCAAGGGATGCCACCGCTAGTTTATTGTCGACATGCAGGCGCAGGAAGACGTCCTTTATTTTTATCGGGTAATTGAGCCATTGAATGAAACTTCCCTCCGCGTCAGGAGTTTTGTTAAGTTCTTTTTTGACAGCACCCCAAAATGCAGTATTGATTTTTTTTCGTTCTTCCTTTGAAAACACGTTTTCGGGATTAATCGTTTAACCAATGTACGAATCTGCCCCAAAGGGAAGTCGGTTTGGATTTTTTTGAAGGTTTTATGGAGGCTGTTTTCTTCTTCTTTGTGGAAACAGTTGCTTTTTTTGCGCTTTTCAGTTCTTCATTATAAGTTTTCCGTCGCTGTTCCTTCTTTGCCTGTTGCTCAGCGATCTTTTTCTTTTGTGCTTCTTTTAATTGAATTCTACGTTCTTCCTCAGGAGTGAGAAGAACCTTTTCGGTACGTTTGGGACGGTTTCGCCGTTCAGTTTGTTTTCTATCACTAGTTCGTTTTCTCGGTCGGCTTTGAAGTTCGCTAGATACAGTGGAAATTGCCGTATTAGTATCTTCTTTTCCTTCTGATGCAGGTTCCGGTTGTTCAGTATTTAATTCGACATTTTTATCTTCGATAACTTCGACTTTCTTTTCGGGCAACTCTATTTTTCCCACTACTTTGATTCCCGCAACTTCAACTTTGGGGGCTTTAATAATGCCGTCCACAATATTTAAGTCTGCTTCTGTAAGAACATCTTCTGCGGGGGTAATTTCTTCAGATTGAATCGCTTCTTGAAAAGGAGGTGTTGTCACTTTTTCAGGCTCTGTTTCCA
>JALQTG010000113.1 GCA_023264075.1 Crocinitomicaceae bacterium | reverse complement strand
CCTGTAACCTGAAACCTGAAACTAAGCAATTCCTCCAAGAATCTTGTCGGCAAGCACATCACTCAATTTAAAATAGCTTTCGACTGTCCAACCGCCAACGTGTGGACTCAAGATCACTTTATCCGAAGCAAGTAATTCCTTGAATGCAGGAGGTATATTTCCTGAGAAAATGTTTTCAAAAGAACTGCTTTCAAATTCGAGCACATCCAACCCGGCACCGAGAATCCTGCCTTCGTTCACTCCTTTCATCAAGTCTGTGGTACGAATAATTTTTCCCCGCGACAAGTTGAGCAAGTATATCGGCTTTTTGAATTGCGCGAAAAATTCCGCATTTCCCATGTACAATGTTTCTAAGTTTTGCGGAATATGAAAAGAAAGCACATCAGCGCGTTGGAAAATTTCTTGGAGCGAGGATTCTTTCACCTGGTCTTTGGAAAAGCCCGCTTTATATTTGTCGAACGCAAGTATTTCGACATCAAAGCCACTCAATTTCTTTGCAAAAGCAGCCCCGTTATTTCCATACCCAATGATCCCTATCGTTTTTCCATCGAGCTCAACTCCCCTATTTCCTTCGCGATCCCATATTCCATTGCGTACTTCACGATCACCTCTATTCAAGTGATTCATCAGGCTCAATAACATTCCTAACGCGTGCTCTCCTACCGCATTACGATTTCCTTCAGGAGAGTTATAGCAGGTGATTCCGCGTTGCTGAGTGTATGCGATATCAATGTTCTCCATCCCTGCTCCGCTGCGTGCAATGAACTTTAAATCGGGAGCATGGCGCAAGAAACCTTCGTCCATCGGGAAACGAGACCGAATCACTAGGCCGTGTGCATCGCGAATAGCTTCCTCACAATTTTCCCGCGATTGTTGCGTGAAATCAAGACACGTATAACCCGCTGCTTGTAGTCGTTCCTGAAGAATTGGGTGCACCGTATCTAAAAAATAAACCTTCATCATTAATTTTTCCAAAAAGCGAGAACAGCAGCATTGCATCCTCATTATCCTGTACAAATTTAATCATTTCTGCACCGAAAAATGAGGTCCTCCGAAGAAGGCCTTCCCGAACTTGGTTCAACCCTTCTAAAATTACGAAATTGATGAACTATTCATTACATTTGTCGTGGAAATCAGAAAGAAACAGTGTTGAAAAATCATGACATGAAGTTTGGAACCAAAGCCATCCATGCTGGGGTTGAACCTGATCCTTCGACAGGAGCGATTATGACACCCATCTACCAAACGAGTACGTATGTACAAGAAGGTATTGGTGAACACAAAGGCTATGCATATTCGCGGACTTCCAACCCAACACGCAGTGCACTGGAAAATGCGCTCGCTGCCCTAGAAAATGGAACCTATGGGGCTTGTTTCGCAAGCGGTCTTGCTGCTGTTGACGCTGTTTTAAAAATGTTAACGCCCGGTGATGAAGTTATTACCACCGCAGATTTGTATGGCGGAACATACCGCATTTTTACCACCATTTTTGAGAAATACGGCATTCGCTTTCATTTCGCTACTCTAGATGAACTGGAAGACATAGAACGTCTTATTACTCCCAAAACACGTTTGGTATGGTTAGAAACACCTACCAATCCCATGATGAACATTGTAGACATAGAAGCTGTCGGGAGAATCACTCAAAAACACGGCATTTACCTCGCTGTTGATAACACCTTTGCAACGCCTTATCTGCAAAACCCACTTGATCTGGGTGCAGATATCGTCATGCATTCGGTAACCAAATACCTTGGCGGACATTCCGATGTGGTGATGGGCGCACTTGTCACCTCTGACCACACCGTCGCAAAAGAAAAAGAGTCTGCACTTGAAAAAATATCTGAGTTTGTTGGACCTCCTGAAAAAGGAACAGTAGCTAAAGG
>JALQTG010000060.1 GCA_023264075.1 Crocinitomicaceae bacterium | reverse complement strand
GAGCTCCAATCTTTTTGTCGTAAGCAATGGCGTGCTCTACACTCCCGGATTAGAAGACGGCTGTCTCGCCGGTGTCATGCGTATGACGGTAATTAACTTGGCGCTGGAACATGGAATCAAAGTCTACGAGTGTTCTATTCTTCCACAAAACCTTTTGGCTGGATCTGAATTGTTTCTTACGAATGCTATTCGTGGAATTATATGGGTCGGAGGTTATCGTACGAAGCGCTATACCAATGAAATGGCAAGAAGAATTACGGACTTATTGAATCAGAAGTTTGAACATGCAATTCTTAAAATTGATTGAAGCACACTAACTTGAGTTAAATATTTTCTTCTGTCAAACAGTGTTATCTTTGAACTATCCACCTAAAAATCAACATGAAACTAATCGCATTCGCAGGATCTAGCAGTATCCACTCCATAAATAAGCAATTCGTCACTTACGTTGGTGAAAAAGCAGTCACAGACATGAGCGCTGAGCTAGAATTGTTAGACCTCAACGATTACGATATTCCGCTATATTCTATCGACAAAGAGAAAAGGGGAGAAGTACCGCCAGAAGTACATACGTTTATTGCCAAATTGAAACAAGCAGATGGAATCATTATTTCATTAGCAGAGCACAATGGCTCGTACACCGTGGTATTTAAAAATCTTATGGATTGGGCGTCACGCATAGAGTTGGGGTTCTTTCAAGGCGTTCCTATGTTATTGTTGAGTACTTCTCCGGGTGGATTTGGTGGAGGAAATGTCATGGAAGCAGCCTTGGCCCGCCTACCTAAGTTTCAAGCACAAATTGTAGCTCATTTTTCATTGCCGAAATTTGGAGAAAATTTTGATCAGGAAAAAGGTATTCTTGATGCTGCATTACATTCAGAATTTGACAAGAAGTATAGCTTGTTTCGGGATGCTTTTGGGAATTAATTAATGTACCGTCTCACCCTCTAAGGTCTCACCCCCTGAACACTCCTCCTCTTTGGCAGAGCAGCACGACATCACCGCTTTTTCTTCTTGAGTTGGAGCATTGTCACCCTCAATTTGGATAGTTTGCGTAACTTCCATTTTCGGACTAATCATCGGGATTCCTAAGTTTAAGCCTCTAAGTATAATGAGCAAGCCCACGAGTGAAACGAGCGAAGCCACCATGACTTTGTTGTTCAAAAAGCGGGAGAAAGTCACTTTGTTTTTTAGAAGCGCAAGTACTAAAAAGCCTGGTGCGGTACCTATTCCAAATACAAACATAAAGAGCGCTGCATGAGCTACTGAGCCGACATTCATAGCACTCAATAAAGCCACATACACCATTCCGCAAGGGAGGTAGGCATTGAATAGCCCGATGAGTCCAAGTGTTCCATACGACTTCTTCTCGCGGTTTCGTTTAAAAAGCACTCCAATCTTTTGGGTAATAAATGAGTTGAAGGCGGTTAAACGTGGGGTGAATGCATAATAATTTCTCCAGGCAAAGAGAATGATTAAAATTCCTGACAGGATGCTTAACCATTGCAGAACTCCAAGGAGATCAGCGCTGAAACCTATTGCACCAATGATTACACCGAGGAGGGCATAGCCAAAACTCCTTCCAAGGGTGTACGTCATTACTCCTGCGGTTGTTGTGGCCTTATTTTTTCGATTAAGGGGAAGCGCCAGTGAAATAGGTCCGCACATACCAATGCAATGGAAGTTGGCTAATAATCCCAGCGTAAAGGCAAAATACAATATGTTTATAGTTTCACCCATATATCTTTTTTACGCTGAAAGTAGTCTTCGTTTACTTTCCACGTCATTGTCAATATATATTTTCCTTGAACAAGTCGTGCACGGTCTATAAATAATGATGTTCCATTTGTTGAAGCATGAAAATCTTTCGTCGGATCATTTCCGCGCAATAAATGCACGCGCATACTATCTACAGTCACATCAGTTTTTAGCTGAATGAAAATGCCCTCTTTAGATTCTTCGACAGCCACACTTGAATGTGCATTTAACGCATTTTGTTCCGCGGTAAGTTCATCCCCGTATTTCACTTCTCGCAAATAATAATCTTCCGACACCAATTCTGAACTGGTATTCATCAAGATCACCGCAAGTGTTGTAATAAACGCGATAAACAACACCAAAAAAATTGTTATGCCTTTTCCCCAATTCATATATTTTGTTTTTGAGTTCAGAATTCAGTACTCTAAACTCTAAACTCGAAACTCAAAGCAACGGTCCTACAAAACTCGTTTTCTTTCTCAAAATGGGCTTTCCATTTCCGAGCACGGTGATGTAAAATCTCCGCTGTCCCCTTGTTAATTCTTTTCTGTTCATTTTCACAACAAACCGTTCGATTTTACCTTCTTCAGCTTCAAGTACGAGCGGTGATTGTGCCAATTCTATATCTCCATCGACATCCTCTAGAATAAGTTCAATCGTATAGTCTTTCTTCGTTTTATTGATGAGGTTGATTTCATAGATGTTGCTCAACATGCCATCATCCAAAGTTTGATAAGTAGAACCGCGTTGCTTTAAAATGGTAGCATCGAAGTTCGTGCGCGAACCTATTAAGAATCCCCATATAACAAGTAAGGCAAAAAGGAGGACAGAATACGCAATTGTGCGTGCTGTCCAGGTGAATTTTTTACCTCCTTCAATGTTTTTTTCAGAGGCATAGCGAATCAAGCCCTTTGGTTTATCGATAGCGTCCATAATACTGTCGCAAGCATCAATACATGCTGTACAGTTTACGCATTCAAGTTGCGTCCCATTGCGAATGTCAATCCCAGTTGGACATACGTTGACGCACTGATAACAATCGATGCAATCACCTTTGCCGAGCTCTGCGCGGTCTTCATTCTTTTTAAATTTGCTGCGTTCCTCTCCACGTTTGTGGTCGTACGCCACCACAATCGAATTTTTATCCAATAGTACGCCTTGAAGTCGCCCATAGGGACAAATCGTAGTACATACTTGTTCTCTTAGAACGGAGAACACCATGTAGAATACCAGGGTGAAAATAACCATAGCGATAAATCCGCCGAGGTGCGTAGATAATGGCGAAGACTGAATTCCCCATAGTTCTTCAGCTCCAATGATGTATGCCAAAAAGGTATTCGAAATCAGAAATGAAACGATTAAGAACAGGGTGTGTTTCGTTCCTTTTTTAAGGATTTTCTCTTTGTTCCAGGGTTGTTTATTTAATTTTTTCTGGTGGGTCCAATCTCCTTCTATCCAATATTCAATTTTTCTGAATATCATTTCCATAAAAATCGTCTGTGGACAAATCCAACCGCAGAAAATCCTTCCGAAAATAACTGTAAATAGAATGATGAATACAATGAATAAAACCATTGTGAAAGCAAAGATGTACAAGTCTTGCGGCCAGAATACTTGACCAAAGAATACGAACTTTCGCTCCAAAATATTGAACATGACAAGCGGCTCTCCGTTGATATAAATGTGAGGTGCTACAAACAACAACACCAGCAAAAAAATGGAGAGAAGAACTCGCTTATTGTGAAACTTTCCAGCGGGTTTTTTCGGGTAAACCCAGTTGCGTTTTCCCGATTTTACATCTATGGTAGAGAGGTGATCTCTAAACTCTTCGGTTTGTTCGTAATCGTAATCGTCCATTTTGTCGTATTCATCACCAGTCTTATTAAAACTAAACTGGTTTTATTTATTGCTGTTAACTTCCAGTGTATCCATCGGAATAGAAGTGTCCTCCAGAATAATCGGTTCTTCAGTA
>JALQTG010000334.1 GCA_023264075.1 Crocinitomicaceae bacterium | reverse complement strand
CCCATTTACAATGACACGTTATTTAGTGTAGCACAATATGGTTGGGGCCTACGGAATTATGGATTGAATTTGGGTGTTCAACGAAGATTGACCGGATTAGCAACCGATGTGTTTTATGTGGGGGCGAACATCGGTACAAGTTGGCAACTAAGGGATTATACGCGCTTTTCAGGCGTGTATTCAATTCCCGATACAACGGGATTAAATGGCAGCTACTTTGCTTATCCTGCGGATCAAGTGAGTTCGGAATGGGAAAATAGAGAAACGGAATGGTTAGTTTTTCAACTCGGACTAACATTCGGTATGGATGTTCAACTGACGAAGCGCATCGTCTTTAATGCGGAGATAAGCTGTGCGGGAATGTTGGAGCACTCCCTAACAGATAACTTCCAATACTTTAACTTACGTCCGGTAGCCTCTGGCGGAATCCGTTACCGATTTGGTGTGCGGGAATAATCGAAGGCAACAATCAATTGATGTTGGCATGGATAACTCGGGACAAATGATTAGCTTTGAACATTAACAGTTTACCATGAAAGCTTTACTCAGTGATAAAGTAGTTGTTATCGGGTTGTCCTTGATGTTTTTAGGATGTCAAGAGGAGGCGAGCATACAGCCTCAGACGAAAAAGATTGAAATAGATACAGTAATCACTGTGGCCAAACCGACTCCCGATACGTTAGCCATTACAACATCAGATTCTATCCCGCCGAAGCGCATCATCCGGAAAACAACGACCACAAAAAAGGTCGTCAAGAAAGTGATGCGTCCAGCAGCAGAAGAAATAGATGTAGATGTTTTTCCGCCAGACCCTTTCGAAGACCCTGATTACATTGGTACGCCGTGCGGAGATTATGTCGACGGTAAGTGTACGCGGCATGCGCAATGCAGAAGAAAGTCATCTTGAACCGAAGGATGAATTGGTTATCTTTATGCCTATTCGAAATGCAATTTTAATCCAACCACATGACAAAAACTAAAATAGCTGTAATTACTGGAGCCACTTCTGGGATTGGTAAAGTAATCGCTCACGAGCTTGTAATGTGCGGATATTCTTTAATTGTATTGGGACGTTCTGAGAAGAAAATGGCAGCCTTGAAGAGCGACTTATCGAAGAAGAACGTTCACGCAAGCATAAAAACCATTTCCTGTGATTTATCTTCTCTGAAGTCCATCTTAGAGGCCTGCGAACAAGTCGGCGCACATAGTGCTCAAATCGACCTATTGATACTGAACGCTGGATTGTGGAACTTTGAGTTCAAGGAAACTATAGATGAAATTGAGGAAACCCTCCAAGTTAATCTTCTTGCGCCTGTGGTGATGTTTCAGCGGTTGATCGCTAACATGCCTAAAGGAGAAGGAGCAAAGGTCATTTTCACCTCTTCGGCCTTGCACCAAGGAACAATTAATTTTTCTGACCTCGAGTTCCGAAAGAAATTCTCAGGCTTTCAAGCTTACCGACAATCGAAGCTCGGTATTCTGCTTTTAACGCGTTGGTTGGCTAAGCAGGAAGCTTTCGAGGGGCTATCTTATTATTGCGTTCATCCTGGAATGGTCAATACCGAATTGGGAAGAAGTGCGGGTTGGTTTTCGCGTTCTATCTTTAAGTTATTTGGTAAATCCCCTAGTAAGGGAGCGCAGACACATCTTTACTTAATCGACCGATCGGCCGAAGAATTGACGTCTGGAGAATATTATGCGAACAGGAGGGTGACGCGCACAACATCTTACTCTTACGACATGGTTGTCGCGGAGCAATTGTGGCACGCAATCAATGCACTCACTGTTGATAAATAGGAAGGAGTGTGCAGCGTTAAACTTAACTTTATATAAGGGGAGTGTAGTTTCTTTCCGCTGCATTTCATGTATATTTGTTAGAGGATGGTGCGCTGAGAGCATGACGCTAGAAATCAAGTAATCAATCACTAAATAACTAATAACGATGACGAACAATAACAACAAATGGGGGATAAATTTGGATGAGGTAAAGTGTCCGGATTGTGGTGAAAAACAACCCGCCTTAAGAATTCCGAAGAATCTCGAGCAGTTAGTTCATGGCGGTTGGAATTGCGAGAAATGTGGCTGTAAAATGGATAAGCACGGCAATAAGATCATTGAATAGTTTGAGGGAACGTTGGATCTCTCAATGCTTTGCTTCTCCGCAATAGGGCTGATTCTACCATGAACGAAATGCATGGCGAGTTTTTTTCACGTATACTTGCAGTATGAGATATGGTTTTTTATTGGTGTTGGCGCTTTTGACAGCGTGTTCATCCTCGAAATTATTTATTGGGACAACTTTTGAAACGATAGAAGGGGAAGAGTACCTCGTGAATCGTAAGGCGGAATTCCCTGTATTCAACGTAACCAGTTCAGAGTTATTGGATGGCACACCGACGATTCAAGTCATTCAATACCATCGGAAGCCCACCGTGAAAACTGATCCACCCATCGTGTATTGTGAATATCTCGTACCGGTTACTGAAGGTGTGGTTTCATTGCTGTTTTGGTCGAAAGAAAGTCCGTACTGGTTACAACGGGAGAGTCGCGGAATTGTGAACACGCTGGTTCTTCAACCCGAATAATCGAACCTGCATGGCTACCCCAAAACACGAAGAGAAAAAACGTCTTCATCGGCGAAATAGAAACAGAGATCGTTACGACCTAGCGATATTGGTAAAGACTGTTCCGGAATTAGGCGATTTTGTTCGGTTAAATAGGTTTGGTGATTATTCTGTCGACTTTTCAAACCCTAAGGCAGTCAAATTACTGAATACTGCATTGTTATTCAATGACTATGGAATTCAATACTGGGAATTCCCGGATGAAAATTTATGCCCCCCGGTTCCTGGCCGAGTTGATTACGTACATTACCTTGCAGATCTATTGGCGGAGCATAATTATGGAAAGATTCCCACTGGGGAGCGCATTGTGGGGTTAGACATTGGAATGGGGGCGAGTTGTATTTATCCGTTGCTCGGAGTGACTGAATACCAATGGAGCTTCATTGGGGCAGAGGTAAACCCGGCTTCGTTGGAAGCTGCGATGAAAATAGTAAACGGAAATCCCTCATTGAAAGGGCACATCGAAGGGCGCTTGCAAAAGAACCCAAAGGACGTATTGTATGGTGTTCTCGGGAAAGAGGAGAAAGTCGATTTTACCATGTGCAATCCACCTTTTCATGCCTCTGCGGAAGAAGCGAAGCAAGGAACGCGTCGTAAAGTAGAGAACCTCACGGGGTCCAAAGTGAAGCAGCCAGCGCTTAATTTTTCCGGCAAACACAATGAGTTAGTGTATGATGGTGGAGAACGTAAGTTCATTCATAACCTCCTTAAGGAGAGTAAGAAATTCGAAAAAAACTGCCTTTGGTTTTCTACCCTCGTATCGAAACAATCGAACCTCAAAGGAATTTATCAAGCGCTTAAAATGGCGAAAGCAGAGGAAGTTAAAACGATCCCTATGGGAACCGGAAACAAGTCCAGCAGAATTGTAGCCTGGACCTTCCTTAACAAGGAGGAACGAAAACAATGGTGCGCTGAACGCTGGAAAGCATGAGTTTAAAGTGTAGAACTCAGAACTCAAAACTCTGAATTCTAAACTTTCCCTCCGAATACCTATATTTAAGCCCATGAAAAAGTTACTTATCATTTCCCTCGTTGCCATTCTCGCGAGTTGTGCAGAACAACCAATACATGGTGATTTCGCCAGTTATGTGAACCCTTTTGTTGGAACCGGAGGACACGGTCATACCTTCCCTGGAGCGACAGTTCCTTTTGGGATGGTGCAATTGTCTCCCGACACACGCGTAGACGGAAGTTGGGACGGGTGTAGTGGTTATCATTACAGCGATTCGATCATTTATGGCTTTTCGCATACCCATTTAAGTGGAACAGGGGTGAGTGATTATGGAGATTTAATGTTCATGCCCATGACGGGGAAAGGCGGATTTTCCCAAAAAGACTACCGCGCTTCCTTTTCGCACGAAAATGAAAAAGCTGAACCTGGGTTTTATGAGGTCACACTATACAATGGAATTAAGGTGGAATTAACGACATCCACTCGTGTGGGAATGCACCGTTATACATTCCCTGAAGGAGAGAGCAGTATCATTATCGACCTTACACATCGCGATGAGTTGTTGGAAGGAGCGATTGAATTGTTGGACGATAAAACATTGACGTTGAAGCGTGTGAGCAAAGCGTGGGCAACGGAACAACATGCGTATGGATACGTGCAATTCGACCAGTCATTTTCGGCACGCTTCAATGAAGACAGTACAAAAGTGATTTTAGACCTTCAACTCGATGCTACTCGTGAAGTATTGGTGAAAGTCGGATTTTCCTTTGTGAATGAAAAAGGAGGTCAACACAACTTGGCTGCTGAAGTGCCACATTGGGATTTTGAACAGCAAAAAGCGGCAGCACGTAACGCGTGGAACAAAGAGCTTCAAAAAATTGAAGTGACCGGTCAGGACGCTGAAAAACTAAAGATATTCTACACTGCATTATATCACGTCATGATTCACCCGAATGTCGCCATGGACGTGGATGGACAATACCGCGGTATGGACAAGCAGCTGCACAAAGCAGAGGGCTTCACGTACTATACAGTGTTTTCACTGTGGGACACTTTCAGAGCGGCACATCCGTTGTTTACCATCATCGATCAACAACGCACGCGCGATTTCATTCAGACTTTTTTGGTGCATTATGAGCAAGGTGGTCGTTTACCCGTGTGGGAACTCGCGAGCAACGAAACCGATTGTATGATTGGTTACCATTCGGTATCCGTATTAACAGATGCTTATGCAAAGGGGATACGCGATGTAGATATGGAAAAGGCATTTGAGGCCATGAAGAAAAGCGCTACGTGGAATCATTTAGGGTTGCCTCAATATGAAAAATACGGATTCCTTTCCGTGGACGACGAACATGAAAATGTTTCGAAAACATTGGAATATGCGTACGATGATTGGTGTATTGCACAAGTCGCACTGGATTTAGGTCACACAGAGGATTATGTGACGTACATGAAACGGTCCAACGCTTGGCGCAATTTACTGGATTCAGAAACGAATTTAATGCGTCCACGAAAAAATGGGGGATGGTTAACTCCTTTTGACCCACGGGAAGTAAATAATCATTTCACCGAAGGAAATTCGTGGCAATATTCGTTTTTTGTACCGCAAGATGTTCAGGGAATGATCGCTGCGATGGGTGGCGCTGTGGCGTTTGAACAAAAGTTGGATGAATTATTCAGTGCAGAGAATGAGACAACTGGCAGAACGCAGGTGGACATCACAGGATTGGTAGGTCAATATGCGCACGGTAATGAACCGAGTCACCATATGGCGTATTTGTATAATTACATTGATAAGCCAGAAAAGACGGATGCCATGGTAAAGCGTTTGTTAACGGAATTTTACACCACTCAACCGGACGGGTTAATTGGAAACGAAGACTGTGGACAAATGAGTGCTTGGTATGTAATGTCGGCTATGGGTTTATATGCCGTTACACCGGGAAAAGCCGAATACACATTGACAACGCCTTTGTTGGAAGAGTATACGGTACACCTTGAAAATGGCAATACCTTTTCAAAAAATACCATCGAAAAGGCATTGGAAAAAGAACGCTTTATTTCACATTTCAAGCTAATGGGCAAGGAGGAAGTTCCCATGAAACAATGGCCAGGCGAAGCGATCTCATACTTGCGTGCCCCGATTATTGAGGCGGCTTCGATTTCCTTTGACGATAGTTTAACAGTGACGATTACAGTTGCAGAACCGCTGTCATTGGCCTATCGCATGGTTATGGCAAATGGCGAT
>JALQTG010000281.1 GCA_023264075.1 Crocinitomicaceae bacterium | reverse complement strand
TTGACCAACCTGTATCTGTCCAATAAATTATGAGCGAAGTCATCCGTTTGTTACCTGATAACATTGCAAATCAAATTGCTGCTGGCGAAGTTATTCAACGTCCCGCTTCTGTGGTCAAAGAATTGATTGAAAATGCAGTTGATGCGGGAGCAACGAGAATAGAACTACATATAAAAGACGCAGGGCGCACGTTAATCCAAGTCATTGACAATGGAAAAGGCATGACCGAAATGGATGCTCGGATGAGCTTTGAGCGGCATGCTACCAGTAAGCTCAGACATGCGGATGATTTATTTAACCTCTCCACCAAAGGATTTAGAGGGGAAGCGTTGGCATCTATTGCAGCGATTGCACACGTCACTTTGGAAACCAGGCACGAAACGCGTGAAATTGGGACAAAAGTGTCGATCGCAGCGAGTCAAATTGAAGCTCAAGAACCTATTGCGCGCCAAACGGGCACCAGTGTATCCGTGAAAAATCTTTTCTTTAATGTACCCGCACGCCGGAATTTCTTAAAATCGGATAGCATTGAATCGAAACACATCTTAGAGGAATTCTACCGAGTAGCCCTAACACATCCAGAGGTAGGTTTCAAGATAACGCACAATGGAAATACATTACATGATTTAGGCAGTGCTATTTTACGGAAACGAATCATCGATTTATTCGGTGGAAATATCAATGAGAAGCTTGTTCCTATTGAAGAAGATACTGATTTAGTTCAAATTCGAGGATTTGTAGCGAAACCTGAATTTGCACGAAAAACTCGGGGAGAACAATATTTCTTCGTAAATAACCGATTTTTCAAAGACAGCTATTTTCACCATGCTGTAACTGCCGCTTTTGACAATTTAATTCCGGCTAAAACATACCCAAGTTACTTTATATACTTGACTGTACCGAAGGATTCGATTGATGTTAACATTCATCCAACAAAAACAGAAATTAAGTTTGAAGAAGACCGCAATATTTACAGCATTTTGCGCAGCACAGTTAAACTGGCGCTTGGTAAATACAATATTGCTCCAACGATAGATTTTGAAGTAGAAACACAATTTGACGTTCAGCCGCTTCAATCTCATGAATCCATTCGCATCCCTCAAATTGATGTGGATCCAACCTACAATCCTTTTGAGGAGGAGAGAAAACAATTGGCTCAAAAAAGTTTTTCAAGCTCAGGTAGCGGAACGATGAAGCGAGATGGTCTAAAACCTTTACAACCAAACCGTTCGGACTGGGAGAATTTCTATGAAATTGCACGTAAAGAAGAAGATACCTCTTCGGAAATCGAATATGAACAGGAGCAGCAATCGTTGAAACAATCGATGGTATTACACCGGAAGTACATTCTCGCGCAAGTAAAATCTGGATTAATGATGATTCATATAAAACGTGCGAAAGAGCGAATTATCTATGATCAGCTCATGGAACAATTTATCGTTTCACCAATTTCATCTCAGCAGCTCATGTTTCCGATTGAGCAAAAAATGATAAGCACGGAAAAATTAGAATGGGAAAATAACGCCACATCGTTACGTAGGCTGGGGTTCGAATGGGATTGGAACAAAGATACGATTGTCTTATCCGGCATCCCGGCGCATCTCACTACCGACAACTTACAAGCATGTTTAGAAAACGTCATTCATAAGATTAGTCACGAAAATATTGACAAAGGTGAACTAGCACACGAATTAATTGTTTCACTTGCTGCAGCTGCAAGCGGAAATAAACACGCATTGTCCAGCGAAGAGCAAGAGAACTTGGTCAATGAGCTATTCGCAAGTGCAGAACATCAATTTGGTCCAACGGGAAAACGCATCATACAAACCTTGGAAATAGAAGAACTGAATAAACGATTTAACTAATGAATAACCTACTTGGAAATATGCCCCCTGTGGTGAAGAACTTATTGATTTTAAATGTGGTCATGTTTATTGTCACGGTTATTGGTGAACAACAAGGCATTCGTATGACCTATTTGCTGGGCGGCTATGTTTTCGGATCTCCATTTTTTGAACCCTATCAAATGGTAACACACTTTTTCATGCACGGAGGTTTGTTTCATATTTTCTTCAACATGTTTGCATTGGTGATATTTGGATCAGTACTAGAGCAAGTTTGGGGTCCAAAACGATTTTTTATTTTTTACATTGCTACCGCTTTGGGAGCCTTCATCTTTCACCAGGTTGTAGGCTATATGGAATTTAAGCAAATCGAAGCCGCACTTATTGAAGATGGCTACGATATGTTCGAAGTGAATAAACGCATCAGCGAATTGCATGTACAGGGCATGATCTTCACTGAACCTCTTCTACGCGATTACCAGATTGCCATAGGTGTGCCCGTAGTAGGTGCATCTGGGGCCGTTTATGGTTTGCTAGCAGCTTTTGCCTACCTCTTCCCGAACACACAATTAATGCTTCTATTCCCCCCTATTCCAGTGAAAGCCAAATGGCTGGTCTTGTTCTTGGTCGGAATTGCTTTATTTAACAGTGTGCGCTCACAGCCCGGAGATAATATTGCACATCTCGCTCACCTTGGCGGTGCTATTGTTGGCTTTATCATAGTTCTTATTTGGCAACGCGATAAGAAAAATTTCTACTAATTATGCAGCGAAGTTTTACAGATGAACTGAAGCATCAGTGGCAATATGGTGGAATGCACATCAAACTGATTGGTGTCAATATACTTGTATTTCTATTCATTGGCACTTTCTCCGTATTTGCTAAATTATCAGCAATTAATGGTGCTTCACCGGCAATTTCTTTCATTGAAGACTTGTTCATGCTTCACGGCACATGGGAAGGCTTTATTCGACGCCCTTGGGGTATAGTCACGAGTATATTTGCACACTTCGATTTCTTTCATTTTCTCTTTAACATGATCTTCCTGTATTTTGCAGGAAGTATGTTTATGCGTTACTTCAATGGAAAACGCCTGTTGTACACTTATTTTATGGGTGGAATCCTAGGAGGATTACTTCAACTCGTTGCTTACAGTTTATTCCCTGCTTTACAAGGTATTGAAAGCTACGTCGTGGGTGCATCTGGATCAATCATGGCCATATTCGTAGCTGTCGCCTTTCATCGTCCTCAAGAGAAGATTTTGTTTTTCGGCATCGTACCTGTACGCCTAATTTTCCTGGCACTATTCTTTATTTTAGTGGATTTCTTTCGACTTGGCGACAACGATAACGTTGCACATTTTGCCCATTTAGGCGGTGCAATCTTCGGAATTTGGTCGATACAACATCTGTATAGTAAGAACAATGTCATTACTCTTACTGAGCGATGGGTAGAACGGATTAAAAAACCGTTTCAAAAAGGACCTAAACTCAAGGTTAAAAAAGGTGGTTATCAAACAAATGCCCGAAAAATGACAGACGAAGAATACAATGCCATCAAGAAGAAAAAACAAGAGCAAGTTGATCGCATCTTGGATAAAATTTCAAAGTCAGGATACGACAGTCTAACCAAGCAGGAAAAAGCAATTTTGTTTGACCAAAGTAAAAATGGCTAAGTCACCTACACGCCTTCAGAAACTCTTGGGGTGGGTCATTCACCTATTGTTATGGCCACTTATTATCTGTCTCGTATTGAGCTACCTTAGCCCATTTATTTCTCCAGAAAAAGCGTGGTGGATTTCCTTCTTTGGATTAGCCTACCCTATTTTCCTATTATCAGCTATCGGATTTGTGGTGGTGTTCCTCTTAACAAAATCGCGGCGTATTTATTCTATTGGACTTTTGCTGCTCCTAGGACTTCCTTTACACATCCGTTACTTTTCTCTGGGATGGTCAACTGAGCGAGCAGATTATCCGAATGATAATACCTTGCGCGTCATGAGTTACAACGTTCGCTTGTTCAACTACTATGAATGGTTAGGGGAAGACCGAAACACGTCACGCGACTCTATTTATGGGCATATTAGATCTGTTCAGCCAGATGTGATCTGTTTCCAAGAGTACCTAACCGTTCAAGGTTCCAATTTCATTCGTGACAATGATATAGTGGCTTTAGGGGATTATCGATATTACACAGAGAAATATAGCATCGCTAAAGCCAATCGACGAATCGGCGTAGCCACTTTTTCGAAATACCCCATACTCCACTCAGAACTGGTCGAATTTGATAATACATCCAAACAATTTGCTGTATTTACGGACATCGTGAAAGAAAATGACACCGTACGCATCTATAATATTCACCTACAAAGCATTCGCATCCAGCAAGATGACTATGACTTTTTGAACAATGAAGAAACCAGCAATGAAGAGGCGAAAAACGGAATCAAACGAATGATTCAAAAGCTCAAGCACGCTTATCCATTGCGGGCAGCTCAAGCTCTTTCCATTGTTCAGCACGCCGTATCTTCTCCCTATCCAGTAGTCATTTGCGGAGACTTCAACGACACACCTATGTCGTATGTTTACAATGCATTTAACGCCTCTTTTGAGGATGCTTTTCGGGGAAATTATTTAGGACTCGGCTCTACCTATGCCGGTAAGCTTCCCGCTGGTCGTATCGACTACATCTTTCATTCACCCGCCCTAGAAGCCATAAACTTTTCTATTCAAGATGAAGTGCATAGTGATCATTACGCAATTCACACCGATTTAATTTTACCCCAATAAAAAAGGCGATCGTTTCACACAATCGCCCTTTAATATATATCATATCATTCTTAAATTACGCCGTAGCGTCTTGCGCAATCTTCATGTAGGTATCGTAATCTACTTGTTTTTCATTCAATTTCACAGTTGACTTGAAATATTCAATTAGTTTAACCTCCGCCATCATGTCGTACACTCGCTCTGCCTCCTCTTTTTTCGCAAGAAAACCTTGAGCCGTAGCTGTCAATTCTTGATCCTCTGGCGCAGGAATTCCGTATTGCGCATATTGCTTCAACAATAATCCTTTAGTGTAGTCTAATACCTCATCGTGCTTCAATTGAAGGTCGTTTTTCTTAAAGATCTCCTTTTGAATTAATTGCCACTTCAATCCTTTGGCATAGCTATCGTATTCTCGTTCAACATCTTCCAATGACAATGTTTGTTCTTTTTGAGAAGCTAAAATCCATCTTTTCAAGAAATCATCTGGCAAGTTAACTTCAGTCTTCTCGATCAAATCATTCGTGATACGTCGCGCCAAAATTTTATCGCTATCCTCATCAAACATCGCCGCCAAATCAGTCGCTATGCGCTCACGCATTTCATTCTCTGATTTTACCGAACTCTCTCCAAATAACTTATCAAACAATTCTTGATTTAGCTCAGCTGGCTCCATCACTTTTATCTCGTTGATGGTCAATTGAAATTGATCATTAATAGTGGCTAAATCAGCTTCTTTCACTCCCAGCATCGCTGCTTTATCACTAGCTCCACGTGAGACATTCGTTGCAGAAACAATTACTTTATCGCCCACCTTTTTACCGGCTAACTCTTTCTTTGTTTTTTTATCTTCTACAAACTCCATCGAAATGGTAGAGCTGTTCAAAATCCCACCTTCTTTGATCTCACCTTTCTCGTCGAGTTCCACAAATTGAACTAAGATCATATCCGTTTCTCCTACTGTTTCTCCAGAAACAAGTTTTCCATAGCGACGACGGAAATCGTTGATTTGCTTATCCACAAGCGCATCGTCAATCTTTACTTTCGTGAAATCGTATTTACTTTTAGAAGAAAGGTTAATTTCTATTTCTGGAGACAATCCAACCTCATAGGTAAATTCGAATGTATCAGGATTCTCAAAATCACCTACTACGTCATTTTCTCCTTTCGGAAGTGGATTACCTAAAATATCAAGCTTCTCTGAATCGATGTACTGATAAAGCGCTTCGCTAACCAATTTGTTTAACTCATCAGCTAAAACAGCTTTTCCGTATTGCTTCTGTACGAATCCCATAGGAACTTTACCTCGTCTAAAACCTGGTATATTCGCTTTTTTCCTGTAATCGGCAAGTGTTGCAGCTACCTTATCCTTATAATCTCCTGCTTCAATTTTTACCTTCAAAAGGGCGTTGAGCTTATCAACATTTTCTTTAGTTACATTCATTCTTTCGTACTCTTGAAATTAAATATTCCTGTTCTTCTGTTGTCTGGTGTTCCCTATTGGACCAAACAAAAAATGGTATAAGCTTGAACTCATACCACTTTAAAAATTTAAGTGCGGATGGAGGGACTCGAACCCACACACCTCGCGGCACTAGATCCTAAGTCTAGCGTGTCTACCAATTTCACCACATCCGCAAATTCAATTCTCGTATGAATTGTTTCCCTGTAAGGGAGCGCAAAGATAAACAAAAAGTCAAACAAACAAATCTTCTTCCTTTTTTTTTCAGGAATTAAATCGTCATTATATCTTTCTCTTTTTGCTCCACCAATTTATCTACCCGAGCAACATAATCGTTGGTAATATCTTGTATTTGATTTTCAGCATCTTTCGCGAAATCCTCTGACAAACCGTCATTTTTCAATCCCTTAATGAAGTCCATCGCATCCTTTCGATTGTTTCGCACCCCAACTTTGGCGTGTTCACCTTCTGCCTTTGCTTTCTTAACTAGGTCACGACGACGTTCTTCGGTCAATGGAGGGACATTAATAATCAACATCTCACCGTTATCCTGAGGGGCAAACCCGAGGTTAGCGTTAATGATTCCTTTTGCAATCTCACCGAGCATTGCCTTTTCCCAAGGCTGAACGGTCAAGGTGCGTGCATCCATTGTTGCTATGTTAGCTACTTGTGTAATTGGAGTTTGTGAACCATAGTAATCAATCATTACCCCGTGGAGCATATTTGGCATGGCCTTCCCAACTCTCAGTTTAATCAATTCATTTTCAAGGTGCGCAATTGACTTATTATTCGCGTCTTTAAACTCACCTTTTACCATTTCTACCTCTTCCGTCATAACTTTTGCATTGCTGGAAGGCAAATTTAACACAATTCGTCAATTCGCAGAATCACAGGATATTTTTTTTCAAATTCCTGAAAACAGTTAGAAATTGATTCTCTCGGTGCAGACCTACACTAAAATACAGTTTGGTAAAATGTCAAAAACAGGTTGCGCCATGTGGCCCGTAGTTTAAATAAACTCAAAATCCACGCGTCGATTGCGTTGTTTGCCCTCAGGTGTTTCATTTGTTGCGGCTGGCATCCGCTTACCTTTAAAATCGAACTCCAGCTTATCCGCCTTAATCCCTTGAGAAAGAAAGTAATCCACAATAGCTTTCGCCCTTCTTTCTGAGAGGCCAATGTTATAAGCGTCCGACCCTACGGCATCGGTATGACCTGTAACTTTTACCCTCAAATCTGAATGTCCGTCAACAACACGGGCAATTTTATTGAGGTAATCGTAAAACTCTGGTTTTATTTCCGACTGGTCGTGATCAAAATAGATAGGTTGAAACTCAAAATTCGCTCGTTCTTTTGCCCGAACCTCAGGGGAAGGATAACCTTTTTTATAATCACGGGCAAGCATCGCTTTCCACATATGTGTGGCGGTTGGCTCTTTTTCGGTATTAAATGACATCGTCGAACGATACAACACAACTGAACCTGTAACCCTCCTACAATCAGAGCTTTGATACGTTCCTTTTAAATATCCACTTTCCTCTTCAAAAGTAAGAGTATAGTTCAACTTGCACTTGGGATCATTTCGTGTGTTACTCGAACTGTTAACATACTTCTCTTCCAAAGAAAGTTGTCCTCCATTCCTCTTTCCAACCAATTGCTTAATCGCAAATTCGGAACGATTGACTAATTCAATGCGCGTATATCCTGTAATTTCCCCGGCCTCTTCTTTCAGTTGCAAATAAACTACATCTGACTTTTCAATATGTCCTCCTGCACCTATCAACATTCCTTGCCAGACGCCCGATAAATCTTGCGCTGAACTTCCCACAGAAGTCAAAAAAACCAGAAACAAAAAGATTTTATACATACTGTTTTCTTATTCGTAAAGAATCAAAAAATGTTCCATTTACACCTTTTTTTCTTGAATAAGCACGTGTGTAATCTAGAGCTGTCCTTTGAGCCTCATCAATTTCGAAATTACGGTGTCAATCCCGAGGTGAGTCTTATCTAAATATTTATCCCCTGCTGATATAAGTGCCTGAATATTCGATTCGGAAGTATCATCCATGTCGATTGATGCTCCATACAATCCGGGTTCAAACCGATAATACATCAACTGCCAATTATTGAGTGCCTCATCTAACAAATGATGATGTGTCTCTAATACCTTGTGCTCAATTGAATCATGCGCACTCTCCGGAAGAGCCCCAGTTCCAAAAGATAGCAGAACTATTAAATCATCAGGGAAATACGCTTTTGCAAAATGATATGCCAACGCTGCAGGATTCTTGGCTGTAACAACACCGTCAGACAATAGTTTCCCATTGAGTTCAACAGGACTAAAATGAGGTTGAACAGCACTGCTAGCGAGAAGGGCTTTTGACAAACGTATGTCACGATATTTACTCATTCTGTCCGAAAACACAAACGGCTCTTGCCCCAGTTCATCGTAACTTACAAAAAGAAAGTGCTTCTTCAAATCACTCAGCGTCATTTCACCGAAACTTGACTCTAACACAATTTTAAGAGGTGAACTATTCACTGGACGATTTTTTGAAAAAATTTGAGGTCCCCGTTGCGCATAAAGACCCAATAAATCAGAAGGCGTAAATCTTGGAACACCCGGTGAATGTTCTGCAATTATTGCAGCACTAATTAATGCTCCCGTAGAAGTCCCGGCTACCATATCAGTAAGACTATGGAGAGTGTGATTTCCTTCAAACGTTGTTAAGCGCTGATTAATGTAATCCAAAATTTTTAGTGGAAGAATCCCGCGAATTCCTCCTCCGTCAATCGCTAGTATTAATCGTAAGTGGTTCACGTCACTAAATATACAGCAAATAAACCCGAAATCCAAAAGAAAAAAACACGTATATTTTCGAGTCTGCACTCCCACTGGAGGAATAAAATATGTATGTTTGCTTTAATTATTTCGAATACCAACATGGAAACACTTACACAGCGCCACATCGAATATGATCGTTCCAATTTTTCAGACGAGGAACTTTTAACGATTTACAGAACTCTATTGAAGCCTCGCCTCATTGAAGAAAAAATGTTAATCCTTTTACGTCAAGGAAAAATCTCTAAGTGGTTTTCAGGATGGGGACAAGAAGCGATTAGTGTAGGTTCAACCTTGGCCATGGAGGACGAGGAGTATATTTTACCTATGCACCGTAACCTTGGAGTGTTTACTACCAGAGGCATTCCATTGAATCGTTTATTTGCTCAATTTCAAGGAAAAATGTCTGGCTTTACAAAAGGACGGGATCGTTCTTTTCACTTTGGAGCAAAAGATTACAACATTGTTGGAATGATTTCGCACTTAGGTCCTCAACTTGGAATTGCAGACGGTATTGCGCTTGCTAATCGCTTAAAGAAAGAAGAAAAGGCCACTTTGGTGTTCACTGGGGACGGTGGTGCGAGCGAGGGTGACTTCCATGAATCGTTAAATGTAGCCGCTGTGTGGGATCTCCCTGTGATATTTGCAGTCGAAAATAACAGTTGGGGGTTATCCACTCCAAGCAACCAACAATTCCGTTGCAATCAATTTATCGACAAAGGAATTGGTTATGGAATGGATGCATTCCAGATTGATGGGAACAACATTTTAGAAGTAATTTCTAGTATTCGACAGATTGCAGCGTCCATCCGAAAAAAGCCGCGCCCCTTCTTATTGGAATGTATGACATTCAGGATGCGAGGTCATGAAGAAGCTTCAGGAACAAAATACTACCCAGATGGAATTCAAGATGAGTGGAATAAAAAAGACCCTGTTGTAAATTATGAGCTTTTCCTCAAAGAGGAAGGTCTTTTAACAGGAGAAATGGTGGAGACGTTCACTGATGAAATCAAGAAGGAAATTCAAGACGGATTAGACATTGCCTACGCTGAACCGAAGATAACGCCTAATACTGATGAAGAAATTGCAGATCTATTTGCACCTTACACACAAACGATTACTAATCCTTCTTCCGACAATAAATCGGAGAAGCGATTGATTGATGCCATCTCCGATGGACTGAGACAGTCCATGGAGAAACATCCGAACCTCGTATTGATGGGACAAGACATCGCAGAATACGGAGGTGTTTTTAAAATTACGGAGGGATTCGTAGAGCAATTTGGGAATGATCGCGTGCGCAACACCCCATTGTGTGAATCGGCAATTTTAGGAACTGGCTTAGGACTTTCCATCAGCGGAATGAAGGCAATGGTAGAGATGCAATTTGCTGATTTCGTCACCTGTGGATTTAACCAGATCATAAATAATCTTGCTAAAATTCATTGGCGATGGGGGCAAAACGCCGACGTCGTTGTAAGAATGCCAACAGGTGCAGGTGTAGCTGCAGGACCTTTTCACTCACAGAGCAATGAAGCATGGTTTTTTCATACACCGGGGCTTAAGATTGTTTACCCAGCATTTCCTGGTGATGCAAAAGGGCTACTAGCAGCTGCTTTAGAAGATCCAAATCCCGTATTGTTTTTTGAGCACAAATTCTTATACCGTAGCTTAAAAGAAGAAGTTAATGACGATTACTACACAACAGAAATTGGAAAGGCACGTGCTGTAGAAGAAGGGAATGATATTTCAATTATCACCTACGGAATGGGAGTGCATTGGGCATTAGACGTACTTGAAAAACACCCAAACATCTCCGCTGACTTGATTGATTTAAGAACCTTAGCTCCATTAGATTTAGAAATGATTGTAGCTTCTGTAAATAAGACAGGACGTGCTATTGTTTTACATGAGGACTGTGAAGTTGGTGGAATTGGAGCAGAATTGGTGACACTTATCAATGAACACTGTTTCGAGCAATTAGATGCGCCGGTAAAACGTGTAGCATCCTTGAATACACCTGTTCCTTTTGATGCAGGGTTGGAACAAAATTTCTTACCGCCTGCACGATTTGAGGAGGCATTGCTGAATCTTATCAATTATTAATATCGAATATGGAAGAAAAAGGAGCCGTTTTAGATGATTTACATGTTATTAAAAGCATAAAAGGCGATAAACGAGTTATCAAAGGTTGGATTTTATACGACTGGGCTAACTCAGTTTACAACTTGGTCATCTCATCCGCGATATTTCCTATTTTCTACACCAATATTACAGAAAGACATTACCTAGAATCCGTAGGAAGAGAAAAACTCCTTGAAGGAGAGAAGGTAATGGTTAATTTCTTTGGTAATGATTTATACAGCTCTGAATTAATTTCGTATGTACTTTCTGCCTCATTCCTTTTAGTTAGTATCCTCTCTCCTATTCTTTCTGGAGTTGCCGATTACACAGGGAACAAAAAACGATTCATGCAATTCTTTTGCTATTTAGGAGCACTTTCGTGCATTTCTTTATATTGGTTCGATGCTTCACGCATCGAATGGGGAATGCTTTCCGTTTTTCTCGCGAGTATTGGTTTCTGGAATAGTTTTGTCTTTTATAATGCTTACTTGCCTGAAATTGCAGACCCGAAAGACCACGACAACATATCAGCACGTGGCTTTTCTATGGGATACTTCGGGAGTATGATATTGCTGATAATCTGTTTATCAATTATCATGTTCATTGATAAATCATATACCTCGCTCTGCTTTATATTAGTTGGGATTTGGTGGATGGGGTTTGCTCAGATTACATTTCGACGATTACCGAATAACGTCCACAATCGTAAACCGGAAAAAGGATTTATTCTTAAAGGCTTCAATATCTGTACTCACTTCAGCGTTACGAGCAAACTTAACAGTGCTCACTGAACCGGAGATATTCAATTGGTCTTGTTGTTGATTGTAGTGATCGGATGTTTGTGTTCCAGACTCAATAGCGTATCTAGTAGGGGAGCCTGATTGTATATACGACACATTAAATGTAGCTGTCATATAATATTTGTCCCCCGAAGGGGACTCAAGATGCACATACCTTACAATGTTAGCCATTACTACTCCACTTTGGTTGCCATAGAGTATTGACCATCCATGTATTCATCCAATTGTCTAGTGAACTCTGCTGGGTCGTTTACACCACTCATATTGATCGTACCTATACTGATGTTACGCCCT
>JALQTG010000217.1 GCA_023264075.1 Crocinitomicaceae bacterium | reverse complement strand
AGGATTGTTTTGGATGGACGGAATTACCTGTGTGATGGCGGCATTGATTTTTGTTGCAGTGTTACCCAGAAAAGAAAGTAAAGTGGTAGAGGCCGAAGATGGAATTCTGCCGATTGTTAAATCCCCGTGCAGAGATAAAGTGTATTTACTTTTTGTGCTCATTGTCATCCTCATCGGGTTCTCATTCTTACAGTATTTCTCTACGATTCCGCTGTACTACAGAGATTATCATCATTTAACAGAAGAATACGTTGGCTGGTTAATGGCATTGAATGGATTGCTGGTCTTCGTGTTCGAGATGCCATTAATTAAGTATTTCGAAAAGCCCCGTTTCAATATGTATAACATACTATTTTGGAGCACATTATTTTTTGCACTCAGTTTCTTGGTCTTAAATATAATGAACTGATGGGTAATGCTCGTAATTGGTATGGTCCTCATGTCAGTGGCAGAAATCCTTAATTTCCCATTCCTTAACTCGTTTGCGATGGTTAGAGGACAAGGGAAAAGCTTAGGGGCATACATGGCGCTATTTTCTATAGGTTTCAGTATCTCACACATTGTTGGACATAACTCAGGCATGCAGCTCATTGATCATATCGGATTTGATGCAACATGGTACGTGATGATAGGATGTTTGATCTTGGCTGCCTTGCTTATATTGGTGCTAAAAAGAATGGTAGAGAAGGAAGGGTAGGACATTTTCTTTCTTTTTTTAAAAAGGCCAATCGATACTCATATCATAACTCAACCTTAAATCAACATGCGGAATAGGGAACCTACTCAAAGAAACCGCCCTCCATTTCTCCAGGAATTCTTCCACTAATTCGACGAAGTCATTGAGTATACTTATTTTCACAGGGATCAAACTGTTCATAATAATGGCTACAAACGTTTCAACATCATCCTTCCAAACCGTTTCATCGATTGAAGCCCTTCTTGCTACTCCCTTTGAAGGAACAGTAAATGCCGTTTGTCTTGCGCGCGAATTACTCGGAGATTTTTCTGAAATCATATCAAAAATCCCGCTCCGCGATAAAGTAATGGTTGTTGATCCAGCAGAGCTTCATGCACTGGAGTTGAGTGAAAAAGGTAAACTCGCGCGCGAAATAGTGCTGAATGATTTCGAAGCACTTACGGCCTACGGAGCAGCGCCAACGATTAACATAATCACCTCCTACGAGCGCGATGATAGTTTTCCGTTATTCCCGACAGATGTGTACTCGTTTCATGTGGACCGGGCCCCTATTCCATCGGCTACTTTTTTATGCACCTATCATGGTGATGCGAGTGAAATTCTTCCCAACGTAAATGCGGAGCAAAAAATAACCATTCCCGAAATACGTGAAGCGCTCAAGAAAATCTACGATGGACCGGAGGAGGAGTTCGATACTTTTCTTTCAGACTATTTCTTTGACCTGCATTATCGTCCAAAAAACGACGAACCACTCCTACCCCTCGGTCAAGGAAATTTATGGAAATTGGCTGTTGACCATCCGCAAAGTCCAGTCTTACCATGTATACACCGGGCTCCATTCGAACGTTCAGGAACTCCACGTTTGCTGCTTATTTGTTAATAAAATAGCTGAATCCACTCGATGCTAGGATAAAAAAATGTATTTTCACCGCTACTAAATTTGTGACATGCGCTTCCTCTTATTTACTCTACTTTTAGCTATCTCTGGTGTTTCTTACGGACAAGTTTCTAGCCTCGACCTGCATAAAAAGAAAGACGTTTTCTATATGGACAGTGCAAAATACACTGGGCCCGTTATCAATAAAGACGAAAACGGTTCGGTCGTTTTTTCGGGATACATCCAAGATGGTTTAAAACATAAAACGTGGATCGTGTTTGAAGCAGGAGACACCGTAAGTGTAGAAAATTACAACTTTGGAAAGAAGGAGGGTGAATGGAAAACATTTTATGCCAACAACCTGGTCGACCATCGCGGAATTTATACCAATAATGCCATGGATGGCACATGGTATTTTTATGACCTCAAAGGGAACCAGACAAAAACCATTGATTATCAAGCCGGAAAACATATTCGAGAAACGTATACTGAGCATTACCGTTTCAAGAAAATAAGCATTGGACTTCAAAAGAATCTTCAACACCAAATGTGGGGACCATTTTTCATTTTCCACGTTCACCCTAAACACGCCATTACTGGAAGTGTGGACTTTTTTGGAAACAGAGATGGGGTAGAACGTGCACTCCTCAATACGCAAGGAAATTACACCGAAGGTCAAAATGGGAGTATCTCAACAGGCGTAACGGATCAAATGATTCTAACGGAAGGACAGCGTTTTCAATTGGGTTATGCCTATCGCATCTTGTCGCGCTGGGAATCCAAAGTATACCTGCATGCGGGAATCGGATACAATAACTTTAAGGAGACGACCATTTCCTATGCCGAAGTGCAACCACAAACCGGAGACAACTTCTGGTATGTTACGGACCTTACCGATGAAAATAAGCCGGGATGGAACGCTTCCATTGGCGTAATGTACCACCTCGATTTCTTTTTTGTGGGAGTTGGATATGATTTACAACCGAATGGGGTAAATGCTAGAATTGGGTTTAATTTTTAGCAACTATTTTCAAGAAATAATTTCTTGGAATGAGATTAAACTAATTACTAAATCTATCTTTGCAAAAAAAGCAGCATGAAAAAAGTACTAACAATTCTTCTCTTCGCTTCATTAGTAGTCGCGTGTAAGAAGATTACGCCGAACAATGTAGAAAAAACAATGACGGAAGGAACTTGGAAAGTCACCCTGTTTTCTGAAGATGGTGTAAATGAAACGTTTCATTTCTCGGGTTATTCGTTCGTTTTTAATGAGAATAGCCAAGTAACCGCAGAAAATGGATCGATAACCATGAATGGTACTTGGAGTGTATCAAATGACAGTTCAGATGATGACAGCTCAAGTGATATTGACTTCAATTTAAGTTTCGATGCACTCAATAATTTTGATGAGTTAACAGATGACTGGGACATAATTTCACGTACAGATTCTAAAATTGAATTAGAAGATACTAGTGGAGATGGCTCCATCGATAAGTTAACGTTTGAAAAGATCTAATTAAAAAGCCCTCCAAATGGAGGGCTTTTTAATTCCAACCTATTTCACCACAAACTTCCCGCTATAATTTCCGATTTTAGCACTATAAACTCCTGGAGAGAAATCAGAAATATCTATTTTCGCTTGCCGATCATGCTCATAAATTGGTTGCTCTTTTAGTTTTCTGCCATCGAGACTATAGATCACAATACGTTCTTCCAACGCTGTGTTCCACTTAAAGTTGATTTCTTGTGTTGCGGGATTAGGATAAAGTAGGATTTCAATTACTTGTTCTGTTTCGTCTGCTGCGAGCAAATCTGAAGAATATTCACCAACTGTCCATCCAAACATCGGTCTGCTTTGATTCAGTCCTGACAATTCATTTAGTTTAAACTCTTTGTTTATTCGCACTATTAATCGCGCATCTGCCCCTAGAAGTGTCGTGCCATCCTCCAAAATTGGTTGCATGACCCAAGACATGTTTTTATACACCGACCTGTACGAAGTGGATGTCATTTCATTGAGTTTTGTTTGAATAAATACTCCTTCATCATAGTTCGGCATATCGTCAAATTGGCCACCAAAAACGTAAATGACATGTTGACCACCAAAAACGGCTGTTCCGTTGGCATAATACATAGTTGACGTCGGGTTCCACATCATATCTGTACCATTTTCATCCACTAGAGATGAGTTTTCTCCAAACGCCATATTCAATCGTCGGCCTGTTTCTACATCAATCGCATAGCCAGGAAACCACGACATTCCGTTGCCTGTTCCATCGGGGTTTCCATTTTTATCTACAGAAAGTGCCCCACGCAATAAGCCAGGTTCTACTCCACCGATTGCATTTTGCGGTTGATCACATAGCTCAATAACTGGACAACGCGTCCATTTGGTTTGGTCGGCCGTGAATACGATATCGATACTAGGGTGGTGGATGCTTGAGAGGTTCCACAACATTGAACTATAAATATTCGGCGTCACGTAGGACTCGGGGATTCCAACAACCAATGGAGAACAACCAGAAAATCGAACTGTTTTGCCATTAGAAACAACTCCATTTATCAAGTCGTCATAATTCATTAACGGATCTGTTAAGGTAGAAGAATTGTAACAATCAGGATTTGCATAACCAAGACTTGGGTCATTTATTTGAGATTGAAAATTTCCAGAAGTCAACCAATTTTCAGGATTAAACCCATAATTATGCTGTACTCCGGTTAACCATTGATTACCGCCGTTATTGAAATAACGTAATTCTGCACTTGTAGGTAACGTAGTAAGATTGAAAGCAGAACAATTTGCACTGCCATCTTCACAAAGATACTTATCTTGTCTTACTAAAATTCTAAGTCCATATTGAGGAAAAACAACTGTATCTCCCTGAATCAGTGTAGTCATAGACTCAGCTGAATCCAAAAGAGATCCGCCTTGATCATCATAACGATAAATGCGCCATTCAGAATTATCTACCAAACTATCGAGCACTTTTAACACATAATACCCTTGCGCATAATTCACCGTATCATACAACTCTACATAAATAGGTCCTTCTCCTCTGCGATAGCGAACAGAATCCACTTGATTTTGTGCTAATATCTGCGCTTCACTTAGTTCATGCACCATCACTGGCATGGACATGTTTCCTTCACCATCTAAACGTGTGATTTCAAATAGGCGATCGTATGGAAGTACATTATTCACCAATACTATGGTGTCTACAATACCAGTTCCAGATTGCATACATCCCAAAACCATGTTGTCATAATAATCTTGAGCTTGTACTGCATACCCCAATAAACCTTGAACATTTTCAAGATGATCCCCTTGATTGTATGCTATTATTCCTAAATCATAAACGGCTGTATCCCCAGGGAAAAACTGCTGGGATTCCATGGTCATAATGAACCTACTATCTTCATTGGCCGGCTGCATTGTTCCATTTCCATCAACGTTCAATTCAGACCATCCCAATCCAGTAAATGGGTTTCCTGAATAGATATAATTGGTTGGCTGAGTTGTTACACCATTGGAACCTGGATAACCGTTACCTCCGTAATACCAAGGAGTTCCATCACTCCATTTAGAATTCATCATATTCCAATAATCATTCGGGGCATAAGGACTAGGACTTCCTCCCGGACTAAAAAAAGCTCCAGAAGAAGCCATCTTCTTATTTAGTGATACAACTCCAAAAGCTGGGGGAGTCATTCCATATCCTACTGATAGACCCGTACCTGGATCAAAATCCATAGCGTTGTAACCATATGTCATATTCAAACTAGAATCACATCCTCGATAATCATCAAATGCATAACCTATATCATGATCAACGTAGTAAGTCGTTTTAAAATCAACTAATTCGTTTTGACCTTTATTGATTACTTGAACATTAATAAAGGTTGTTGAATCAATGAAGTCATTGGCTAAAAACTGGTAAAACATAAAATGTACTTCAATACCAATTTTCTCACCTCCTGTTTGATGAACCTGCGCGTCATCATTCATAATAACATAGGTTGCGTAATCACCACGAATGCAAGGGTAGTCCCCATCTAAAGGATTATAAACTCCGTCATCATTTACATCTACATACGGTGCTAATTGTTCTGAAACTCCTAAGGTAGTCAGTCCATTCCCTGGCCAATTGACAATTGAAGGAGCAGGTATATAATTCGGCTGATTAAAATTATCTATATGATATTGTATTTGCTGCAGACTTACGGACCAAAACGGATTCAAATATTGATTGGAATAATCTACCGTGTTATAAGAATTTGATGTAGAATAAGGCCCAGGAAATAAATCTTCATTGCCCCAATGTGCATTTACAGCTAGAAATAGGGAATCCGATGCATCAACGCCACCAAACCAAAAACTAGAGCTAAATACTAGATGATTACCACTACCTTTTGGGTACTCATAACCTTGTGATACTATACTTGAGTTATTAAATATAAGGCCACTAGAATTTATAGTACCTCTTGTAGAGTTTCCATCTATGTAATCTGTAAAAATCACTTGAGAAAACGATAAATGAAGCGCTGAAACAAGCATTAAAACAGTAGAAATTATTTTCATAAGTAGCTATTTTTGAGTTTCCTATTATGCAAGTTACTAATTACGAACTAAAACAACAACTATTTTTCTTCTATGGTATATCTCAATGAGTAATGTGTTAATAATTTTGTATTAACAGAAATCCCCCTACCCCAACTTCTCATTCCCCTTATGTCTATCCTTATCCCGCGAAGTCTTTTTCTCAAAATTACGCTGAATGGCTTCTTCTAGGTTAATTCCGGTTTGATTGGCGAGGCAGGTTACCACAAATAAGACATCGGCCAATTCATCTCCGAGGTCTTTATTTTTATCTGATTCTTTCTCACTTTGTTCGCCATAGCGTCTTGCCATTATCCGCGCCACCTCTCCTACTTCTTCCATCAAAATGGCCGTATTCGTGAGTTCATCAAAGTAGCGCACGCCAACTTCCTTGATCCATTTGTCGACTTGCTCCTGGTATGCTGTAAGTGTAATCATGATACGAATGTACAAGAAAAAATGAAGTTTTCATACGCGGAAATGTCGAACTGTTTTGCGCATGAGAATCCCTTTCACCGTATAAATTAACCCAGGAAACGTTGAATGGCAATTGATTTTGTTACATTTGCTAACATGAGGGAGAAAACCCGTTCAACGCATACCATGACTGAACATTCAAAAAAAATAAATTGGAAAAATGACTTACCTGCAAGTTTGGTGGTTTACCTCGTTGCGCTCCCACTTTGTTTAGGAATTGCTTTTGCCTCTACGGATGTTGAAGGGGTTGATGGATTACCAAACATTTTTTCAGGGATTATTGCTGGGGTTATTGGAGGAATTGTAGTAGGGGCGTTGAGTGGTTCGCGACTAGGGGTTTCTGGTCCAGCAGCAGGACTCATTACTATTGTGGCAGGAGCCTTAGTAACGCTGGGAAGTTTTGAAGGACTTCTTCTTGCTGTATTCTTATCAGGAATTATTCAATTAATAGCCGGTTTTCTCAAGGCAATTTGTCCTCTTTTTTCTGGGTATTCGAAATAGATATAATCGTGCTGCTGTTGGTTTTTTTCTCCTAATAATTCTGGTAAAATAGAAATACCATCTGGCGAGCGTTGGCTTTGCTCATTCAACTCAGCAAAAGTATTGT
>JALQTG010000212.1 GCA_023264075.1 Crocinitomicaceae bacterium | reverse complement strand
GACCAAGCTAATCCATACGCCACTTGTGCATCACGCGGAGCAAAAATGTGAGGAACTCCCCACTGATCGCGGACAATATCAATATCTTGCGGATCAATGGCTTTAAAATCCTGCGACCATGCAGCAACGGATAAAAAGAAGTTTAGAAAAAGAAAAAAGGATGTTTTTAAAAATGCCATTTTTTGTTTAAAGATATTCGATAAGTTCACGGAAATCAGGAAAAAAGTGATTAATCACCAATTATGATGGATAAAAGTACCTAGCACAGCTTAAATGGTTAATTCACTCATTTAGTGGCGCGCAACATTTCCCGCTTACCTGGTGGACCAGGAATTTTCTCAACATGAAAACCTACTGTAATTAAATCCCTCCTAACTTGCCCCTTGGCGCAATAGGTAACGAAAATGGCACCTGGCCGCATGGCATTATATATCATTTCAAAAATCGATACTTCCCAGAGCTCCGGCTGCACACGAGGCCCAAATGCATCAAAGTAAACTAAATCAAACACCCCTGCTTCGGGGGTGTATTCTGCTAACATAACCTTTCGCTTCAGCAATTCAAATTCGGGTGTTATAGAAACCTGTTTCTCCCACACAGAACTATGTAATAAATGATATACTTCTGAATATTGAGCAACCTCTTTGAGGTCAGCATAAGCTAATTCATTAATTTCATCTAACCCCAATGGATATGCCTCAACCCCTTCATAACGAATATGCAACCTGTTTTTCAACGCATGTACATAGGTCAATATCGCATTCAAACCGGTTCCAAATCCTACCTCTAAAATGGAGAGTGAGGAATTCCTAAGAGCTTGACGAACGAGCCCACTTTGTATAAATACATGTAGTGCCTCCTGCACAGCTCCATGATGAGAATGATAATTTTCTTGCCAATCTGGCAAGTGAATCGTTTTCGATCCGTCTTTTGTGGTGACAATTTCTCTTTTCATGACCGATGGCAAAGTTAGCATTTTGAACAGGACAATTTTTATAAACTTTTAACGACTTCGACGCCATTTATAGCCGAGAACGATTAATTTTGGGAAAAAAGAACTATGCGGGCTTTATTGCTAAAAGAAATTCAGAGTTTTTTAAGTTCAATTATCGGATATATCTTTATCCTCATTTTCTTGATTACCTGCTGGCTCTTTTTATGGATTGTTTCTGACTATTTCAACTTATTAGAAGGGGGTGTTGCTGATTTAATTCCATTTTTCAATTTAGCACCGCTCATCTTGTTAATACTGATTCCTGCAATCACCATGAGGTCATTTGCAGAAGAAAAACGTTCCGGCACCATTGAATTACTTTATACTCGTCCAATCTCCGATTTCAAAATATTGATGGCTAAATATTTGGCGGGCATTTTTTTAGTAATTCTAGCCCTTTTACCAACGCTCATTTATTATTATGTCATGCATTATTTAGGAGATCCCATAGGCGTTATAGATGACGGTGCAGCGATTACTTCATATTTAGGATTAGTGTTACTTGGAGCATCCTTCGTAGCCATAGGGATTTTTTGCAGTACTATAACCACCAACCAAATTGTAGCGTTTATCATAGCTATGTTTATTTGCTGGTTTCTTTTTAGTGGATTATCTATGCTCGGTTCCTTTGCTAATTTTGCTGGTTTTGATAGTGTAATCAAATATGCAGGGATGGATTATCATTATGACTCCATCAAGAAAGGAGTTCTAGTTTTTAGCGATATCTTCTATTTTTTAAGTATTATATTCTTGTTCCTATTTGCTTCACACACTGTACTTACTGCATTAAGAAAATAAGATGAAAAAAATAGTAGCTAAAAATATTTCGACGCGTGCCTATTATTGGCTAATTGCCATCATTGCGATTTCAGTTGTAATACTCTTGAACATTATTGTTTCTTTTTTGGATTTTCGCGTTGACTTTACCGCTGACAAACGTTATAGTCTAACCCCATCGACAGTTGAATTCCTAGAGGATGAAACACAGCTAAACGATCGCATACTATTTAAAGTTTATTTGGAAGGACAACTACCAGCAGAAGTAAAACGACTGCGCAATGCTGTGAAAGACAAATTGGACGAATTCAAATATTACGCAGGTCGACGTATTGAGTATGAATTTATCGATCCCGACCAAGGAAGTTTAGAGGATCAACAGGCACTGAAAGACCAACTCTTTGATAAAAATAGAGGAATACGTCCTGTGCAAATCACCTACCGCACAAAAGGTCAAGCCAGCATCCGTGAAATTTTTCCTGGAATTGTTGTGGAATACCTTGGAAATACGGTGGGATATATTCGCCTACTCGAAGGAGGTCAATATCAATTGAACTATCAATTGGAACAACAAATTCAAAAAAGCATCAACGATTTAGAGTATCAGTTCATGCGATTGATTGCGAAGGCATCCCGCAAAAAGAAACAACGAATTGCATTCATACACGGACATGGAGAACTAGGGATTCAATACACACAAGGTGCTAGAAGGAATATTGAAGATGCCTACAGTATTTCCGATATCGATCTCAACGAATCAATTACCGCATTGGATGAAGTCGATGGAATTATCATTGCAGACCCGAAGAAAAAATTCAGTGATAAAGATAAATTCATTATTGATCAATTTTTGATGCGCGGTGGAAAAGTGATGCTGTTCTACAACCCGCTCCGCGTGAACAATGATACCATTCGAAGAAAAGGAATGGTGAGCAGCATACGAAGAGGAACGGAAATTGAAAAGTTGATGTTTGATTATGGAATAAAAATCAACGAAGACCTTGTTGTTGATGCGTCTTATGACCCATTTCAAATGCCTGCCATACCAAAAGGCTATGTAAACTGGTATTACTATGTGCGTGCGCAAGGAACGGACCATCCTGTTTCGAGTATGGTTGACCCTGTTAAACTCCCCTACGCTTCCTCTCTTCAATTCGTAGAAAACAAAAACGACGTCCGGCCATCTGTCTTGCTCACCACTTCCCCGAATTCAAAATCCATGGGGAATGCACCATTGCTTACAGTCGCCATCGAACAGACTTTTGGAGAAAACCCTCTATTTCAAAATAACCCGGAAGATTTGAATAACCGCATTATGCTCGGGGCAACAATTGAAGGAAATTTTACCTCTGCGTTTAAAAATCGAATCGTCGAAGACTACGCAGAGAATCCGGATGCGCGCTTTTTAGAAGAGTCTGAGAACCCGGGGAAGCTTCTAGTTATTTCGAATGGGACATTTCTAAAGAACTCGTATTATGACTCGGTTTTTGTAGCTGAAGAAGGCCGATATCGTTATATTCCGCGCTACCCGAGAGGGAATGAAATCGATGAATTATTTGCTGGAACAAGAATTGGGAACTTCGATTTCTTCGAGAATTGCGTTGACTATATGATGGGAGAATCTACCCTGTTATCCATCCGCAGCAGAACTATAGACATGCACCCCATGAATAAACTGAAAATAGAAGAAGAAGGACAAGAAGAAAAAGGGCTCCAAGAGCGGTAACCCGGCGAAGCGCGCGGCAGAGAACGCCGGCCTCAGCTACGACCCAAAGAAGTCCTCGGGCAGCTCATTTGGCCTCTGAAACTAGCCAAGCGGCGAGTTTTCTGGCAGAATTCATTTTCGTTCGA
>JALQTG010000190.1 GCA_023264075.1 Crocinitomicaceae bacterium | reverse complement strand
GGGAAACGTTATTCTCCTTGTAAAGCCGCGTTTAATACGGCTTCAACGTCGGCCAATGCTTCACTGGCCTGGGATTGAACGGCTTGAGATTGTTTGAGTGCGATTTCCGTTTTGGAGGCGAGTTGTAGCGCACACATACTGAGCACATCCTGCTTGTCTTGTACAGCATAACGGCTTTCAAATCTGGCTACTGCGTCGTTTATGGTTTTCACGGCCGCTCGGATTTGTTCCTCTTCTTCCGTTTTCACGGTCAGCGGATACACCCTATTGGCAATGGTCACTTTTATCTTTAACGTCTCACTCATGGAGATTAGGCACTTAACAATTTCATGCAGCGGTCAATTTCCCGCACCAACTCCGCAATCTTCTCTTCGCTGTAGGTATCCCGCGCGGGCGAACCACTTTGGACAGTTAGCGCTAGATTGCGTTGTTGCAACTGATTTTCAAAGTCCGCGTGCTCTGCTTGCAAGGCCATCAATGTCTCTTGCAAATGCTCCACTTGTTCTTCTAATTCAGTGATTTTCTGACGCAATTCCGTATTGACCTCCGCCAATCTTTTGGCTTTGTGGGTCACACGACGTACCGAATCAGAAAATTCATTTGACATGTAAATCAGTTTCCTTCAAAGATACTAAATTGTAGATTTGTGAAATGCAGAAATACATACTCTTATTTTTGATTTTCTTAACGCCCGGGATTCATCGGGCACAAACGTTCAACCCGAGATCGCCAGTTGATATCCCAATCGTTCTTAGTGGCACCTTCGCTGAACTTCGAGGAAATCATTTCCACGGGGGTATTGATATAAAAACTCAAGGGCGAAGCGGTCTAAATATTTACGCTGTGGCTGACGGGTATGTCAGTAGAATCGCCGTGAGTCCATACGGATACGGGAATGCAATCTATATCCGACATCCAGAAGGATATACTTCTGTATACGGGCATGTTAATGCTTTTTCACCTGAAATTGAAAAATGGGTAGAAGAGCAACTTAGAGACAAGAATAAAAATGACGGAAATCTTTATCCCTCATCAAATCAATTTGTCGTAAAGCTCGGGGATGTAATCGCTCTTTCTGGAAACACTGGAGGTTCGTCAGGACCGCACCTACATTTTGAGATTCGCGATACCCGAACCGAAGAACCGCTAAACCCCTTAGAATTTGGTTTAGAAGTTAAGGATACTCGAAAACCTGATGTTCGAGGACTGGCTTGGACTGACAAAGATTTTATTACCACCGGGACATTTAAATCGGGGGATACTATTGTGCATTCAAATCCCATAGGAATAGACTTATTGACTACCGATAAACAAGATGCGGCAAACAACAATAATGGGGTTTATGCCATCAAGGCATTGGCCGATGGTCAGACGTTTTTTACCGCGCACTATCAACGAATCAATTTCAGTACAACTCGATATCTTAATGCACACATCAACTTTGACCTCTATTGTCAAAAGGGAGTGCGGTACACAAGACTATATGAATTAGAGAATAATCCATTAAAGATTACAACAACTTCCGAATTGACTCAACCTGGTTTCAAAGTTTCGAAAGGTTGGATTAGTGTTACTCCAGACAGTGTAGTAAAAATAGAAGTTGCAATTGCAGATTATGCAGGAAATACTAGTGAGGTAGTTCTTTACGTCAGAGGTTCCGGTGCAAGTGAATCTATTAGCAAAGGGACTCAATGGCCATGGGATTTTAACCATGAAATGAATGTTGGGCCCATTACTGTGAAAATCCCAGCAAAGGCACTCTACAAAACGGATGAATTTGAATTCAGCGATAAGGGTAACGGCCAATATGTTATCGGTGCAGGTGTTGTGGCCTTACAAACTTATATGACACTGAATTGGACCCTAGATAGTAGTCAAATTGGCGGTCAGGGTTGGTTCATGTGGGAATATGATCATCGAGGGAGAAAAAGCGCGATTACAGGAAACCGATCGGGAAATACGCTTGTATTTAAAACAAGGAGTACTGGTACTTATGAATTGGACCAAGATTTAACTAAACCACAAATTAGCCTAACAAAATATTCTCCTTACGGTAGAAGTAATAGCACATTCAATGAAATTCGCCTGACAGTAAAAGATGACAAAACAGGTATTGAGCGTTATAGTGCAAAAATTGACGGAAAGTTTGCTAGAATCGATTACGATTATAAAAGTAGTTTGTTCAAGGTGATTATTCCGAAAGACACCCCGCCTGGAAGTCATAAACTTGAAATAGTCGCAATAGACGGCGTTGGTAATACAACTGAAAAGGACTTTACGATCACTCTATGAAACGCTTTTTGTTTTTATGCCTAATTATTTGTGCTGCGCTGAATGCTCAGGCACAATCCAAGACGCCCATTCAGCTGCACGGTGTAGTGGTGAGTAATGATAGTTTGGTCCAATTACTTCCCAACGTTCAAATCCTCGTCAAAAGCCGTGGACAGATGAACGTGAGCGACCGCGATGGCTTCTTTTCCCTCGTCGTAATGCCCGGCGACACAGTGCTCTTTCAACACATTGGCTTCAAGCTGACCCGTTTCTGGGTACCGGACACCTTGGAGGGAGATAACTTTTTGGCGCGCATCATACTAGAATGGGACACCGAGGTATTAGACCCAGTGATTGTCTACCCTTGGCCGTCGAAGGAAAACTTTAAAGAGGAGTTCTTGGCGATGGA
>JALQTG010000174.1 GCA_023264075.1 Crocinitomicaceae bacterium | reverse complement strand
AGGCCAAGCGGTAAAAAAAGAAAAAGACATAAGATGGCTACTCACAAAAGAAAGAAGAGACTTAGAAAAAACCGTCACAAGAAGAAGAAATAACCTTCACTTTCTTTTTAGTTCATTGGATTAACTTAGTGGGATATTCTTGCTAAGATTTTCCTATTTATAAATTAAATTTTAGCTTCCGTGAATTACGAACTAGTAGTCGATTCCAGAGGAAGCAGTGTTTGGCTTGCGCTTCTTAAGGATGGTAAGCTTATTGAATTACACGAGGAACAGAGTAAAACCGATTATGCCGTAGGAGATATTTATCACGGTAAGGTAAGAAAAGTTGTACCCAGTCTCAACGCTTGTTTTGTTGATGTAGGTTATGAAAAGGATGCATTTTTGCATTACTTGGATTTAGGGCCTCAATTTAATTCGCTGAATAAGTTCACAAAGGACACCTTACAGGGTAAGCAAAACGTTGCTGATTTATTATATTTTAAACCTGAGCAAGATATTGAAAAGGATGGCAAAATCACCGATATTGTATCCAGCTCTCAACATATTCTAGTTCAGATTGCCAAAGAACCTATTTCGAGTAAAGGTCCTCGCTTAAGTGCCGAGGTTACGCTAGCAGGTAGGTTTATTGTCCTTGTTCCTTTTTCTGATAAAATTTCAATCTCTCAGAAGATTAAAGATCAAGCGGAAAAGGATCGTTTGCGTGAGATTCTTCAGAGTATTAAACCGAAGAATTTCGGGGTGATTATTCGCACAGTTGCCCAGAATAAAAAAGTCGAGCAATTAGACCAGGACCTCAAGAACCTTATGGACAAATGGAAGAAAATGCACGACAACCTAAAAAACTCTGCTCCACCGAGAAGAGTGCTAGGGGAAATCAATAAAGCATCTTCCATTTTGCGAGATTTACTGAATGGGGATTTTACAAAGATCCATGTCAATGATGAGGCCTTGCTTGAGCAGATGAAGACGTACGTTGCATCAATTGCTCCAGACAAAGAGAAAATCCTAAAGTTATATAACGGGAATTTAGATATTTTTGAACGCTTTGGAATCAATAAGCAGATTAAGATGCTTTTCGGTAAGAAAGTTCCTTTGCCAAGCGGTGGTTATTTAATTGTTGAGCACACGGAGGCGATGCATGTTGTCGACGTGAATAGCGGTAATCGTAAAGATGCCAATGGACAGGAAAGTAATGCGCTTGCTACAAATCTTGAAGCCGCTGAAGAGCTCTCCAGGGTACTTCAGTTGCGAGATATGGGGGGGATAGTGGCGGTCGACTTTATCGATATGCATGAAAAGGAGAATAACAAGGCACTTTTCGAGAAAATGAAGGAATTCATGAAGTCGGATCGAGCGAAGCATAACATTCTTCCTCCCTCACGTTTTGGTGTAATGGAGATTACGCGACAGCGCGTAAGACCTGAAACCGACATTAAAACTGCAGAAAAATGTCCTGCATGTAATGGGACAGGAGAGGTCACGGCGAGTATATTGTTTGCTGAAGAAATAGAAAATAATTTAGCTTATCTTATAGGAGATAAAGGCTTGAGTGATGTATCAATTTGGGTTCACCCGTATTTGGAATCTCATTTTAAAAAGGGGCTAATCTCTCGTCAGTTGAAGTGGTTCTTGAAATATAAAAAATGGATTCGCGTGCATGGCGTAACGGATTATCATTTTCTCGAATATTCCTTTAAAAATAAAAATAAAGAAGAGATTGTGCTCTGATGAAAAAATCAGAGCGCACATATTCTTTTTTGGAAGCCAAACAAAAAATTGAAGCCTGGTGTGCGTATCAAGAACGTGCTCAAAGCGAAGTGGAAAAGAGACTAAGCGATTATGGGCTCGACATGGAGGATACATTTGCATTAATTAGTCATTTAATTACGAATAACTTCCTGAATGAACAGCGATTCGCGGAGGCATTTGCTTCCGGAAAAGTCAGGATTAAACGTTGGGGAAGACGAAAAATATACAACGAACTGATTCAAAAACAAGTTTCAAAAAATACGATTCAAGCTGCTTTTGATACCATTGATTTGGTGGTGTATGAAAATAATCTTCAGTTTTTAGCGGAACGAAAATATGCAGAGACGAAAGGTGATTTGTACGAACGTAAAATGAAGACCGCGCGGTTTTTAACCGGGAAAGGGTACGAGTTTGAACTTATCCAAGATGTTTTGGAACGTATTTGTGACTAAAAAGGATCCATTGTTCGGCCTTCAAATCTGCAAACATTTCAACTAAAAGCCCTTTCAATGAACATTTACTGGTTATCTTTGCTTTAACTGTTGAAATTTTCATTGTAGCAAACGATATGAGAAAAACTGGAGTTTTATTGATCCAATTGGGTACGCCTGATAGTCCTAAGGTGAGTGACGTACGCCGTTATCTTACGGAATTTTTAAATGATCCTCGTGTGATTGATTTGCCTTGGATCGCCCGTAAGTTGTTGGTAAATGGTATTATTGTGCCTTTTAGAGCTCCGAAATCTGCAAAAATTTATAAGGAGTTGTGGCACATGAGTGATAATGTATCCCCGCTATTAACGCATACTGAAAATACATTATCGAAACTGATGGATAGATTCTCGCACGACGAGAATGTTCATTTTCATATGGCAATGCGTTACCAGAATCCATCTATGGATAAGGTGTTGGATGAAATGCGAAGACTCAATTACGACAAGATTATTTTACTCCCATTGTTTCCTCAATATGCAAGTGCTTCAGGAGGCTCAGCAATCGAGAAGGCTATGAATATCATCCGTAAATGGTGGGTGATTCCTGATATTGAAATCATTTCTCAATTCTACGATCATGAGGGGTATCTCGACGCGATTGTAGAGCGTGCAAAGGAATTCAACTTGAATGACTTTGATCGCATCTTATTTTCTTATCACGGGCTACCTGATCGCCATGTGGATAAAGTGTATGATACAGGCTTATGCGAAGATCAACCTTGTGAAACAGAAATGAATGAATACAATAAGTTCTGTTATAAAGCAACGTGTTATGCAACCACGCGTTTACTTGCCGAAAAAATGGGACTTAAAGAAACTGATTATACAGTTGCGTTTCAGTCGCGGTTGGACAAGAAATGGCTTACTCCTTTTTCGGATCAAGTAATAGAAGAATGGGCCAAGGAAGGTGCTAAAAAAGTGTTAGCATTTAGTCCGGCATTTGTAGCGGACTGTCTGGAAACATTAGTCGAAATAGGGGTAGAGTACCATGAAGATTTTCAAGAAATGGGTGGCGAAATAGTCCAGTTAGTGCCTTCCACGAATGATCACCCACGATTTATTG
>JALQTG010000118.1 GCA_023264075.1 Crocinitomicaceae bacterium | reverse complement strand
GTCTTCACGGAATAATTTTTTTATGGTATCACGCTTGAATCCATCTAAATCCTCTTTTCCTGCTGGATTCCCTATAGCAGCTAACAAAGCTGCTTCGCGCTCTGTCATGTTGACGTCAGCTGCACGGTTATCATTATAGATAGCTTTAATTTCCACTTTAACAAGGGGACGAGAAGGAACTGCTTTTTCTGCATCGATAACGGTAATTTTACCTTCGTTGTAAAACTCCTCAAGTTCTTCCCAAGTAGCAGCAAATTTACCAAACTCATTTCTATGAGCACGCTGTACATCTCGAATAAAAGCCAAATTGTAACGCACTAACTGCTCTGAACGCGCTCTATCTTCAATGTGCTTTTGTGCTTCGGCAACCGCAACAACAGACGAATATCCGAAAAACATTGTTACAAGTACACAAACGAATCCAACGGCTAAAACGATAGTTCTTTTCAATACTCCAGCACTAAACAAGAGCGCCAAAACTCCCCCCAAGAAAAGATTAATTGCAGCAATAATAAACAATTGATCTTGATTATTACCTAATCCATAGAAAGTAGCTACTAAACCTAATACAGCAATAAAGAATGCAATGAGGTATTTTTTAACTAGTACTGAGATATCAATATTCATATTTTAGATATTTATTTAGTTCATTCTATTCGACACAAATCTACCATTTTTTTTTAACCATGAATTCCCGATTAAAAGATTTTTTGAGGTGTTTAATCAAAAGAAGGCTCGATTTTCAGAAATTTTCAAAATTGTATACATCCATTCGCATTCATCAGATCTTGTCGAAATCCATTCAATATACATATCTTTAGCAGAAAGTCTAGTTATGAAATTGAACGCTGTCTTCCTATTCTTTTTACTTCTTGGAACATTTAGCTGTAGTAAACAACAGCCGGAAACTCAATTATTCTTGGTGAGACATGCGGAGAAAGACACCCTTTTTCATGGTGATAACCCTTCTCTTACTGAAGCAGGTCACCAACGTGCACAGCGACTAAAAACGATCCTCTTCAACAAAGGAATTGAACAAATATATAGCACTGCGTTCACCCGAACAAACTCCACGGTCGCTCCACTACAAGAAAGCCTTGAATTACCCCTTTTATTATACGATTACCATGCGTTTGAACATTGCCTCGACGAAATCCGGGCATCTGGAAAAACGACCTTAATGTGTGGTCATAGCGACAATCTTCTGCCGATTATTACATACCTAAATGGTCTGCCTCCAGTTTCTAGGATAGAAAACACCGATTATCATTATATCTTTAAGTTAAGGATTCTAGGGGACACTACTCTTGTCGAGTTAATGCACTTCTAATCCTTTTATCTAGTTTTAAATTGGTTATATTTGCCGCCAAAACGATTATCCAAAATTGCCATTTCGCAGAGTATTTGTACATTTGTATTCCAAAAATGAATAGGCATGTTTGAAAATCTTACCGACAAATTTGAAAAAGCATTTAAAGTTCTTAAAGGACAAGGTCAAATTTCCGAAATTAACGTAGCGGAAACCCTGAAGGAAGTGCGTCGTGCATTGCTTGACGCCGATGTCAACTTTAAAACAGCCAAAGAATTTACTGCCAGAGTGAAAGAAAAAGCATTGGGTAGAGATGTATTAACTGCCGTTTCTCCAGGACAACTCCTGGTGAAAATATGCCACGAAGAGTTAGCCGAGTTGATGGGGGGCGACGAATCTGAGATTCAGTACCAAGGAAATCCTGGTGTGATTTTAATGTCGGGTCTTCAAGGTTCGGGTAAGACAACCTTTTCCGGTAAACTTGCCAACTACTTAAAAACAAAAAAAGGAAAGAACCCACTCCTCGTTGCTTGTGATGTTTATCGTCCAGCTGCGATTGACCAATTGCACGTTTTAGGTGAACAAATTGGCGTTGAAGTATATTCCAATAAAGAGGAAAAGAATCCCGTCAAAATTGCTGAAGCGGCCATATTGCACGCAAGAAGTAAAGGATTTAACGTGGTCATTGTCGATACCGCTGGTCGTTTGGCTGTGGATGAGCAGATGATGAACGAGATTGAGCAGGTGAAAAATGCGATTAAGCCTACTGAGACGCTTTTCGTAGTTGACTCCATGACGGGTCAAGACGCAGTGAATACCGCTAAAGCGTTCAATGATAAAATCAACTTTGACGGAGTAATTCTTACCAAATTAGACGGTGACACGAGAGGTGGAGCTGCTTTATCTATTCGCGAGGTAGTCAACAAACCGATTAAGTTTGTGGGTACTGGAGAGAAAATGGATGCATTGGATGTTTTCTATCCAAAACGAATGGCAGACCGAATCCTAGGAATGGGGGACGTAGTATCATTGGTAGAAAAAGCACAAGAGCAGTTCGACGAAAAAGAAGCACAACGTTTACAAAAGAAAATTCAAAAAAATCAATTCGATTTCAACGATTTCCTTGGTCAACTTCAACAAGTGAAGAAAATGGGGAATATGAAAGACCTTATGGGTATGATTCCAGGAATGGGGAAAGCCATGAAAGGGGTTGAAATTGAAGATGACGCGTTTAAGCACATTGAGGCTATAATTTACTCCATGAGCCCAGAAGAGCGCTCAAATCCATCGGTCATCAACGGAAGTCGTAAAAAACGCATTGCCAACGGAAGTGGAACAAGTATTCAGGATGTAAATAAACTCATCAAGCAATTCGACGATATGCGTAAAATGATGAAGTTGATGAGCAACAAGAAAAACATGATGAATATGATGAAGCAAATGAAAGGTGGTGGAATGGGGATGCCCATGTAGTTTCATCGATTTCGTAACATCAGACCGACTAATACAACAAGATGATCATAGGTGTCAACACGCGCTTTTTGTTGAAAAACAAAATGGAAGGTTTTGGGTGGTACACGTATGAAACAATGTCTAGAATTGTGCGAACGCACCCTGAGCATCAGTTCATCTTTTTTTTCGATCGCCCGTACGATTCCCGCTTTGTCTTTGCAAAAAATGTCACGCCTGTTGTGCTTCAACCACAAGCCCGCCACCCTTTGCTATTTAAGATTTGGTTTAATTATTCCATTACAGCTGCCTTAAAAAAATATTCCTGTGACGGATTCATATCGCCTGATGGCTACCTATCCTTGAGAACACAAGTTCCTCAATTGGCGGTGATTCACGATTTAAATTTTGAGCATAACCCTTCGGACATTCCAGTTGGAGCATTAAAATACTTAAAGAAGTATTTTCCGCAATTTGCAAAAAAAGCGGACCGTATTTGTACAGTGTCGGAATTCTCCAAGCAAGACATTATTGCCACTTATGGAGTGTCGTCCGAGAAAATTGACGTCATCTACAATGGAGCAGCGGATTGCTTTCAACCGGTTTCAGCGGCTGATAAAAAGAAAATCCAACAGCTTTATTCTGACGGAAAGCCTTTTATCCTTTTTGTAGGTGCGCTTCACAAGAGAAAAAATATTCAGCGGCTCCTTGATGCCTTCCAACACCTAAAAACTACTAGCACCTTGGAGCACCACTTAGTCATTGTGGGAGAAAAATTATGGGATAAAGAACATTTTGAAATTCCTAAGAATGTCGAAGCAGTCACCCATTTTACAGGACATGTTGAATTGGAAGAACTCGCTAAAATTACAGCATCTGCAGAACTCATGGCATTTGTGAGCTACTTCGAAGGTTTTGGCATACCATTATTGGAAGCTATGCAATCTGGAACACCTGTGCTAGCCGGAAACAAAACATCGCTTCCTGAGATTGGAGGTGACGCTGTCCACTATTGTGACCCCTATTCTGTTCAGGACATTGCTAAACAACTGAAGTTGGTGTTGGAAAATCCAACCACCCTAAAATATCTTTCTGAAAAAGGCCTTCAGCGAGCGAAACTTTATTCTTGGGAAAACACCGCCCAAGAACTTTGGAAGAGTTTCACAGAGATGTTGTCAAAAAAGTAACATCATCCCTGCACTCCTTTTGCTATATATTTGAACGTAACTTCCAATTCATCTTTCGGTATATCCACAACTTCAATCGGTAGAGCGATAAGTACATCGCTGG
>JALQTG010000111.1 GCA_023264075.1 Crocinitomicaceae bacterium | reverse complement strand
CAACCATTTGTTTGACCTCTATTTTTTTCTTCGTGTATGAAATTTGGCGCTATGTTACGTCAGTTCCTATAAAGTAAAAAGAGAATACTATAACCTAAAGGGAATTCATCGTGAAAAGTGTACAAACCTCATCTCTGAGGTATAGAACAGTATTCCTTTCAATTCAGTATACCCCATTTCCTGTAGGACAGCCAAATATTGCTGCATTTGCTGATGATGTTCTCTACGTTCTATACCTGTTTTATAGTCCAGTACGGTACATGTTTTTCCTTTTACAAACAAAATATCAGGGCGCAATACTCCTACCTCGCTTGAAATAATATCCTGCTCGTTGTACACCGTGTCCGCAGCTTGAAACAACTCCTGGTAAGGAGGAAAAGTCATTACTTCTTTTGCTTTCTCTAAAAGACGCTGTACAAATCGCTGTTCCACTCGATCTTGGCGAAGCAGTTTATCAAGGGTTAACGTCAGTTTTTCTTTTGGCGAAATAGTCTCCAACACCAAGTGTAACTGGGCACCAAACCGAAGTTCTTCACTGACCTCCTCTTGTTCAATGGACGCACTATCACGGAAAGAAATTTCTGGAAACCACAATCGATCGCTAATGTTCGCCGCAAAAACTTTATTCACCTCATCGGATTCGCTGTGGGCTTTATGCACTTCTGCCCTTCCATACTCTATTTTCTCATCATCAATTATTAATTCTGGAGATGTGGGTAGATTTTTCAGTACGCCAAATACCAATTGACTCATAGTAGGGATATCCGAATAGCTGTCATCAGAGATGTTGCCAACTTTCTCCACGCCTTTTTCATTGGCTTCTACTAAACCATATAAACGATGCACAGGTCGTGTCATCGCTACATACAACAGATTGAATTCATCTAAAAATACCTTCTTGACTTCTTCTAAATATCGAGTATTCGCAAATTCGGGAGTTGTCTCAACATTTTTTGTCAGCTTGGTATGCACAACTTTTCCCTCTCCAACTTCAAGAAAGAATGAATCCCTTAATTTAATTTCCCACGCCAAATTCGGCAAAACAACTATCGGGAATTCTAATCCTTTTGATTTATGTGCGGTCATTATTTTAATGGCTTCGTCATTATCCGGCATTTGTACCGTTTCTTTGTAACCATCAATTTCCCATTGCTCCATAAACCCTCTTAAGTCAGGACCATATTGTTCATCATACCGGTGAAACATCTCCATTAAATGATGAAGGTAGGGATTGTTGAGTTCATTGACTTGAAGCAATCGTGACAACTGTTGACCTAGGTCGTACAGGTTTTCATAATTGAAATAAAATGCTTCTTCCGATTGAAAGTAATCGGCAATAAATTTAGGAAAATCTAAATCTCCTACTTTTGTTTTCCAGTAATCGCTCAAGCATTGAATTGGATCTTCTCCAGTTACCGCGATGAAGTCGGAAGCAAATCGAATTTGGGCAGTGGTGTTGGCATTATTTTTACGCAAGCGCAAATAATGGATGAAGACTTGCACTGTTTTATCTGCACTTACGTTCAAACTGTCCTCACTGACCACCTTGAATTTCTCAGGAGCCTTTGCGAGCAATTTCGCCCAGCGGTTTCCGTCTTTTCCCGAACGCGCCAATAAGCAAATGTCTCCACGCTTGAAACCATCTGCAACGCATGCTCGAATTGTTCGAAGAATAAAATCTTCCTCGACGACGAACCGATCATCTTCACGCGTGAAAAAATCAAACCTTAAATATCCCCCAGTCGCGCCTTTTGGATGTTGTTTTACATCGGCATAATACACTTGCGTATCGCGTGCTAACGTTTCTACCGCTATTTTGAAAAAGTTATTGTTGAAGCGAACGATGTTTTCCCGCGAACGCCAATTGTCATCCAATGTTTTGTTCACACCGCGTTTCTCGAAATACTTGGATACAGCATTTATCTTTGGGCTCTGTTCTGGATTAAAAATTCCAGGTAACGCTACAAACTGTTCCACGACCCCATTTCGAAAACGATAAATTGCTTGCTTCGGGTCACCTACAATTAGGTTGGAATAATCTTGGGCCAGGGAATTGTGCAATAGCGGAATCAAATTAATCCACTGCAGCCTACTCGTGTCTTGAAACTCATCCAACAAGTAATGATTAAATCGATTGCCCAACCGCTCATAAACGTAATTCGCATTTTCATCTACTAGCAATTGTGCAATCATTTTATTGAAGTCAGAAATCAATACAATATTGTCATTGAGTTTCATCTCTTCTAGTTCATTTGCAATGTATTTTAGAAGGGATAGGTTGTAAAAATTATCGCGTAATTTCGACAATACATACACCTCATCAATACTATCCTCTATGTAGGATAGAAATTTATACGTTTTAGTGACTAATTCCGGAGGTATCGTGTGTTTGTCTTTTACTAGTGATCCATCCAACGTTCCAGTGATGTAGGAGTTTACCTTTCTATTCGGCTTTTCCATCTGTGGAAGCTTACTCAAATAACCATATAAACCACGGTTTCCTTGAGGCATATCTTTACTCTCAAGGTTGTAATTTACAAATGACACATATAATTCATCGCGTTCTTGTTGAAATAAAAATAATGCACGCTGATAGTCGAGATTCACTTGTTGATACAATTCCTTGGTGAAGGATTGTTTCAAGATCGACAATACATAGTCCTGATTATTCTCCGTGGTGAGTACTTTTGCAAAATCGATCAGACTCGAACGAAAATTCCATTTATCACCTTCATCGAGGTTGGATTTCGCATACAGCAGCGCTAACTTCGTCACTTCTTTATGCTCTGGCGAACCAATTTTAGATAATAATTGATCGACAACCCGTTCAATGATTTCATCTACTTTCAGAACAACTTCAAAGTCGTCGTTCACATTTAAATCCCTCGAAAAAGTTCGAATTAATTGAAGACTAAACTTATCAATTGTTTGCACCTTAAATTCGCCGTAACTATGCAAAATAGCACTTAGCACATGTTGTGCATTCTCTCGAATCACCTCTCCCGGAAACCCAAGGTTTTTCTCTGTGTTACGTAATAAGTCAGCCGATTTTTTTTGTTCTTTCGGATTGGACCTATCGGGATAAGCCAGCATATCAAGCGCCTCCATGATTCGCTCTTTCATTTCCATGGATGCCTTATTGGTAAAGGTCATCGCAATCACACTGGAAAAATAGGAGTTGTCGCGTTTCGGATCAAGCGTTAACTTGAGGTAGGCTTGGACCAATGAAAATGTTTTACCGCTACCAGCAGAAGCACTCACTATTTCTAAAGGTCTATTTACATCCATTTGCTGAAAATAATGATAATTAGAAAAAGAGGATGCGGAAAAAGCGAAGAATGGAAAAATAGATGTAAAAAAAATAGGAATGGAAAACTCCACTCCTATTTTTATCAATAGTGTATTGTAAACTTATCGAATTACATTTCTGTAGCTTCTTCCATTTCAACAGCAACTGAATCAGCCGCAGCACCTAATGAATCAACAGCTGCTTCAAGCGCCGCATCCATTTCTGCACCAAGATCTTCCATTCCTTCTCCTAATGCATCACCAAGTGCTCCGAAGATATCTCCTAAACACTCTGTAGACTTAGAAGCAACTTCTGCCTCATCCATATCCTTTATGTACTCACATCCTTCTGGATAAGCATTTGGATCTTCTGAAGCCATAGATTCAGTTACACACTCGCAAAAATCTTTTTTGTTACCACATGAACTTAAAACTAAAGTTCCAGCAACCATAACCATAAATACCTTTTTCATCATAATTGTTTTAAATCGAAGCAAATGTATGATTAAAAATGAAAAAAAAATGATTTCTAAAAAAAAATGTGCTTCAGTCTGAATCACCTATGAATGTTGTTTCAATCGTTGTTGAAATGCCTTTCTGAATTTTTCTACCTTAGGACGGACTACGCTCGCGCAATATGGTTGATCAGGGTTGTTTTGGAAATAGTTATGGTGATAATTTTCAGCAGGATAAAAATTAATCAGTGGACTAATTTCAGTAACAACCGGATTCTCCCAGGCACCTGATTCATTCAGCTGCTGCTTGTATTTTTCAGAAAGTGCTTTTTGCTGGTCATCATGATAAAAAATCACAGAACGGTATTGTTCACCAATATCATTTCCTTGACGATTTAAGGTGGTAGGATTGTGGACAAACCAAAATACTTCCAACAACTCCTCAAAAGAAATAAGTTCTTCGTTATACTCAACACGTGCTACTTCTGCATGGCCAGTAGTACCTAAGCAGACTTCCTTGTATGAAGGATTTTTTATGGGACCTCCGGAGTAACCGGGCAATACATTCACCACTCCTTCTAAGTCTTTAAAACATGCTTCCACGCACCAAAAACATCCTGCTCCAAACGTTGCTTCTTTCATTGACATATTTTATTTTATGGTTAACAATGATAAAGTGAAGATGTTTAAGATGTTCGACGCTTCAGAAAAAAAATGATTCCTAAGGCCAAAACTAGTGCCACCATAATCCACCTCCAACGAATCCAGGTATGCTCATAATAGGTGAGTTCAGCTTGCATATCTTCTTCTCTTATACTATTGCGTTGCTCTTGCTCCAACTTTGTCCATTCAAAACTTGCCCGTAGAAAATTCAGTTGCTTCGTTGACGCCTGCAGCGTATGTTCCTCTTTAAGAGCAATGTACTTTTTTAAATACTCCAATTGCTTGGAAGTATTTCCCAAAAGTTCGTACGCTTCTGCCAAACGGATGCAAGCATCGGTACTCCCCACTAAGTTAGCTGATTCTTCAGCAATTGAAAGAGACATCAAATAATAATGAATCGTCGAATCTAACTTCACTTGTTCAATGAAAAAGTCACCCATGTTAAAATAAGCCTCCGCTAAGAAAAAAGGATTCCCTTCTTGCAGTCTATACTTCAATGCTGTACGAAAGTCCCGCTCTGCTTGAACAACATCTCCTCTCAGAAAATTGGCGATGGCCAGGTTCGTATAGCCATTTGCCGAAGCCCTTAAACTTCCCGACGCCAATTGAAATTCCAAGCCCTTCTGCAAATATTCCATCGCCGTTTCAACTTTTTCTTGATCCAAATAAAGTTGACCGAGGATTCCATAAGCATTTCCAAGTTTCGTGAGCTTTCCCGTTTCCTCATAGAAGTTAATATATTCCTGCAACAATACTTCTGCTTCAACATAGTTTTTTTGAGCACGATAGATTCTTGCCAAATTCGGATATGCGATGAGCTGAAACCGCTCAGCATCTGACGTTCTTGCTAAATCAATGGAACGCAGGTAATACTCTTCTGCAGAAGAATAGTCACCTTTCAAAAAATATGCATTACCAATACCATTATAAACTTCTGAACAAAGTGTATCATTCTGCAATGCATAAAATGTTGAAAAAGCAGCTTCAAAACGGAGAAGAGATTCCTCAAGGAGCATTTTGGACGACAAATAATGACCGTGACAATAATTGGCCATGGCCAAGGCATCTTCTCTTCCTTCTTGAATGCCCAACTCATGAACATGTTGAGCATATGAAAACGCAACGTCCACATCTACCACTTCTTTAAGAAAATACAAGTGATATAATGCTTCTATTTTTTCATCTAAATTACCTTCGCGAAAGCGCACGTCCCATTCTTCGATAGACTGCCCCATGGAATAATAGTTACTCATAAAATAAGTCGTGCAAGCAAACATAAATTGAAGGAACAGCCGCATGAAAATTATTGTTTAAAACAATCAAATATATAGAATCTAAGGAACTAACTTCTTCCATTTGATGATTTTTATGTGGTAATACTTTCATCCTTCTTCCGTCCAAAAATTATTTTTCACACATCTTTATTATGTATGCATATAATTTTATACTTTAGCGGTATGAGTATTCCAGAAAAAATTGAAAGTCCGTTATCGGAACTTTTGGGGATTAGATATCCCATTATTGTAGCTCCAATGTTTCTTGTTTCCAATACAGACATGGTGATCGCCGCTATCAAAGCTGGCGCTACTGCAGCGATACCCGCGTTGAATTATAGAACGCTGGAAGATTTACGTACTGCCATTCAAACAGTCAAAAAAGCAGCAAATGGTCCTCTAGGGATCAACTTAATTGTAAATAAAAGTAATTTCTTGTACAAGGAACAGTTAGCTGCAATTTGTGAAGAAAAAGTCGATTATATCATCACGAGCTTAGGATCTCCTGAAGAAACCATTAATATGGCACATCAACATGGTGTCAAGGTGCTCTGTGATGTTGTTAATGTTGAATATGCAAAGAAGGTAGAAGCCCTGGGTGCAGATGCCATTATTGCCGTAAATAATCGAGCTGGGGGACATGCTGGGAACATTCCATACCAAGAATTGATTCCTCAACTTAAAAAAGCATGTTCCATTCCTGTTATTAGTGCTGGAGGTGTAGGTAATGGATATGAAATGCGCCAAGTCATGGATATTGGAGCAGATGGCTTATCGATTGGATCCATTTTTATCGCTTCAAATGAAGCTGGTGTGAACGACGAGTATAAACAAGCTTGTATTGACTATGGCTCGAAGGATATTGTGATGACCACAAAAATTTCTGGAACCCCGTGCACTGTGATCAACACACCGTATGTACAAAAATTAGGAACTCAACAAAATTGGCTCGAACGCTTATTGAATAAAAACAAACGTTTGAAAAAATGGATGAAAGCGCTTACCTTTATTAAAGGAATGAAGTCTTTGCGCAAAGCAGCTTTTGGGGCTACGTATAAGACAATGTGGTGCGCTGGCCCGAGTATTGAACACGTGAAGGAGGTAAAACCATTGGGAGAAATTATTCATCAACTTGTAAGCGAATATGCAGAAGTCAACTAGTCTTTCTTTATCCAAAATGCAGCGGTTACTTTGGCTAATGGGTTGGGTACAAATTCCATTGATTGGGTATGTAAAACCGAAATTACTCCAGCTAGACGACACCACTGTGCGGGTTAAAATCCCTTTACGCAGGCGTTCCAGAAACCACTTAAAATCAATGTATTTTGGAGCATTAGCCGTAGGTGCTGATGTTGCAGCGGGAATTCATGCATTTTATTTTGCTAAACAGTCAGGAGTTAAAGTTTCTTTTGCTTTCAAAGCTGTGAAGGGGGAATTTCTTCAACGCGCTATGACCGATGTCGTATTTGTTTCAGAAGATGGCGCCATTGTTCATGCCGCCTTCGAAGAAGCTATGTCGACTGGAGAACGCGTGAATAAACCGGTAAACGTTATTGCTTATAACACCCTTAATGAACCTGTTGCCGAATTTGAATTGGTGATTTCAATCAAGGTGAAGTGAAGTTAGACTTGTATTAGTCGTACTTCACTAATTTCACTACCTCTTCTCCGACTCTCAATAAATACATACCGTTTGGAAGCTGCGCTGTATTTATTTTAGTTTGACTATCCTGAGTTATCCCCTCTAAAAATACAGCTCCTTTCATATCTGTAAGTTGATAAAGCTGTGATGCACTCACTCCTTCTACTGTAAAAAAGGAGGAGAACGGATTTGGATAAACCGATAAAGTTTTAAGCTCCTCTTTATCTACCGTTAGGTAGGCTCCTTCTGTCACCCTAAAGTTATCAAACCCTCCCTCCGTGGCATTGTTCTTTGGTGCTAAATCGGAAATATTTACAAAGAGCTGCATCGTATTCGTTGGAGTCAAATAATCCGCAATGCGCTTACTCACAGGCACCCAAGTTTCGAGTTGATTGAACTCACTTCCTTCTTTGTCAATTTCTACCATATCAGTACCGTTTGAAAGTACAACGCGAATAGTATCATCAGGGGCGAAATCACCTAAGAAGTTAAAAAACCAACGCTCATAATAAACGTACGGATCGGAATAACTTGTTGCATCCCAAACTGGAGACACCAACGTAACTGTACCATCGGTAACATTGTCTGAAGCAGTTGGCGCATTACCTGTAACATAGGCGAACACTTCACAATCCCCTTCACTATCTTGACTCGGATTTGAGCTAACTCCACCTCCAATTTCCACATATACAGGAAGGGCGCGTTCCCAAAGACCTGCAGAGGCATCGCCAAAAGATGACCAACCGAAATCGAATGAAAAATCATCGTAATACCCAGTTGGCAAAACTACTGTCAATTCAGGTACTGATTGGTCGAGAAAAACTGTTTGACAATCTGAAACATGACCCCATTTACCAACCGTAATTGCGTAATCATCGAAATAATACAACTCAAAATTAGCCTCGCCTAATCCATTCGTCAAGGCTTCTAGAATAACTCCGTTGTGTTCGATACGAACAGATGCGTTCACCAATGGATTGCTTTGATCATCTTGAGCAATGACCTTAAAATTGAAAGGCGCAATAGGAACTAATTGTACATCTTGCGTTACTGTGGTTGCGTTCACAAAATTGACAGGTATCGTCTGTGGTTCATAGCCATATTTGGTATATGTTACATCCAAAACCCCTTCACTGATTGTTCCAGCCTTATAATCACCTAACAAATCAGAGGATTCCAACTGATTACTATTTTGAATAGCCACTTCAACCCCATTGACAGGATTTAAGGAAACAGCGTTAACAATATTCCCTTCAAGTTTACTGGCCAATTTATAATCCGGGGTCAACACGTAAAATCCGGTCTGAATATCCGTTACCAACAAATTTCCTGAAGGGAGAAAGGGATACACACCCCAACACCCTGTGGTATTTGTAGATGTTCCGGGATGCGTATCGTAATTCCCAACTTCCACAAGATTATATGGGTCGGAGATATCATGCACCGTAACCCCATCGGCATAATAAGATGTGATTAAAAAATCACCTAATACATGTGCGTTGTGTGGTACAGTTCCGGTTCCTGGATTCGATTGGATTTTATCTGTAAGAAACATATTGAATGGATCCGACACATCATATGCGTCAATGAAGGCATTCGACACCTCATCTGTGGTGAACACATAATTCCCATCATCGCTCGGCCAAATGTTGTGCGCAAAATTTGAGGAAGTCGTTTGCGTACCCAACAAAATCGGATTCGATTTGTCCGTAATATCTACCAGCGAAAAAGTTCCTTCATAGATATGCCCTAAGTACATAATGTTATTGCGGACAAAACCATCATGCACGTACCAATTATCAAATTCCCCTACTTCAATAGGATTCATCGGATCAGTAGCAACATCATAAATAATTACCCCCCCATTCCCTCTGTTTGAACCAAAAATATAACAAAACCCATTTTCATCAATATACAAGTTGTGCGCAGTAGCCCAAGTTTGGCCGGGGTGTCCAAAAAAGTTCGTAGTAACAGTAATGGGGTTGTCTGGCAAGGGTGACAAATCGATAATCAACAATCCTGAGTTAGCCTCAGTGGTTATATATGCATAATCCCCCCAGGTTTTCAAATCTCTCCAAACACTCTCGGTATCCGGATGCCAAAAAACCTCCACAGGGTTTGCTGGGTCAGTAACATCTACCACAGCTACACCCTTTCTAGCGCCAACTAATCCATATTCATTTCCTTGTTCGTCTACATATCCCCATACATCACTCAAACGGGTATTACGGGTGTTATCATAATCGATACTTCCTTGAAAGTCAAGGTTCAATCCCTGAGAAATTGAGATCAACACCGAAAAAAGGCAAATAAAAAAAGAAAAAGTCTTCATATTGAATAGTTGAAATAAAAACGCGTAGCGCTCACAAATCGTTGAAAATTACAAAATAAAAAGCGCAGCGAGAATAAAAATGAGGATAATAATCAAGTACTGCCATATATCGACAAAGTAGGGATAATATTTCTTCCACCATTCTTTCACTTCCTCAAATTTAGTCAATAGTTTACAGGTCCAAACAGAATTCGCTGCTAATTTTATCACTTCATGCTGCTATTTCAATCAAATTATTAATTTTGTCCTACTCTTAAGTAAACACTGCGCCCACGTGGTGAAATTGGTAGACATGCAATCTTGAGGGGGTTGTGCACTATGTGCGTGCTGGTTCGAATCCAGTCGTGGGCACAAAAAAAGGGGTTGAACTAGTTCGACCCCTTTTCTGTTTTACTCATTATTTAGTTCTATTTTACTTTATCTTTTCCTAAGGTAATTTTATAGTCTTCCGCATCACCAGTAATCTTGATATTTACATATCTATATTTCTTTGTTGGATCATATTCGAATAGTTCTTCAGGATTGGATGTTTCCTCTTTTTTCTTACCAAACAATTTATTTGAGCCAGCGGAGGTTATCATTTTCATTGGTACTTTTAGATAATACTCCATGTTATATTCCATGTCATGTTTTCCAGAAATTTCAATAAATCCAAGGTTGGTATTAATGACCATATTCGGAATTGTCATTACACCATCTGTGATATCAATATGATTTTGAAGGGTGTCAAAAATGACCTTATGCAATTTCTCGTCTTCAAAAAATCCAGATAGCGCTTCAAGTGGTCCATACTTCTCAACACTTCCACCGGTAACCTCTACATCCATATGAATTTCAGAATCATCAATAATCGGGACTAAATCCGCGTGCATATGAATTTTACCCCAAAGTTTACCAGAAATCCTTCCATGTAAGTTTTCAGAAACAAGTTGATCCTGACCAAAATTCTCAAACTTGAACATTAATTTGTCGAGATTAATATCCCTCATGCCGATTGTCGGGCTGAAGTATATATTATTTCTATCGGAGCCATTAAAATATCCTCCAATGTCCATATGCCCACCAGCGATATCCATTTGCAAAGTATCTATATATAAGTAATGCTCCTTCGTGGTGCGCATCACCGCATTCATGTTTGACAACAGGTAACGGTGATAATTCATCCTAGCAATTTTAACATCATACTTCATATCAGGAAAAGGAATATCGAACACACTAAAAACGCTATCATGCTGAGACGGAACCTCAGTAGACGATGTTTCATAGGAGAACAATTGATCAAAATCTAAATTTCGAGAAGCAAAAACTAAACGATTTTTCTTTTTTTGTTTTTGTTTTAGTTCTCCAAAAAATAGATCCAGATCCATTAGCACATCTGATCTTCCTATTACTCCTTTAAATTTGCTCACCGTAAGTTGATCATCTTCATAGTGGACATTGCCACTAAAACGTTCTAGCTTCATTGGGTGAACCTTCATTTTACCCGTGAATTCCGAAAGCTGTAAATCGATGGATTGAAAGTGTTCTTGACGAAAATGTATTAGCGTTTTACCATGAAGCTTTAATCCCTTGAACTCTTCTTCACGGTAATCTTCTGGAATACTATTTTCACCACCAAACGAAAGTACATCCGCCAAATGAAACATATCAGATGTTAGATCAAATTCCAACTCCGTATCTCCATCCAACTTCTCTTGAAAAAATAAGGGGTATTTATTTATGCCTCCTGAAAAATGAAAATCAGAGTCATCAATCATACCCGTAAAATCAACCACACTAATATCTGCTGTATCAATATAAATGTCAGCATGAAAATCGTGCAATGAGTGTGGATAATGCGTAAATTCAGCAAACAAGTTTTCTACAAAAAAATCACCAACTGGAAGATAAGGAGATTCAGTAATTGCGCGTGCACTACTTTCAAATTTCAAGTCCAATTTCAGGTTCTTAATTTTCTCATCTACCACCTTATCTCCTTTTGCGCTTGTGAGTTGATTTAGATCAATCACTTTAGATTTGATATGTAAATCAGTAACTACAGGAAGTGCTGTGTGATGAATAACAGCAGGAAGATCATCAATAGAACCAGAAATGGAAAGATCCGTATTTCCAACACGAACGAACAACTCTCTCAAATCCGCTTTGTGGCCATCCATTTTAAGTTCAACGTCAATATCATCAATTCGTTGATTATATCCAGGGATGATAAAGCTAAGATTCTCTACATTCAACTCCGTGTAATACGACTCATTCAACTTTTCAATACTTTTCTCCGGATTTTCTAGGTCGATAATGTCATGAAAATTCATCTTCAATTCGACCATTCCTTTTAGTTCTTCTAACGATTCCAAATTGAGAAATTGGGCTAAATAATCGAGATCAAAAAGCGTCGTTAATTGAAGTTCTATATCCGGCGAAACAAAATTCTCCAAGGATAAATTAATATCAAACTTCCCAGTTTCTGGTTTTGCAGAAAAGTCGGACATGGTAAACTTCATATTCTCGAGGGATGGCTTCGCCCCTGTGGTAAAGAATCCTCGGAAGAATAAGTCGTCCAACGTTTTATTCGTTTTAGGATTTTTAAAGAAGCCATTGTCGCATCCGAATTCCGCATCTATTTTAGGAATTTTCCCGTTTGCCGATTTACCTGTGGCCGTTGCTGTAAAAAATACATCTCCCCGATTTTCAAACAGTTCGAGTACGGGGATTAAATCATCAGGAGCTAAGGCGATGAATAAGTTAAAATCGGGCTTTTTACCTGACATTTTCAAATCTACATCAAGTTCATTAAAGATATCAATTTCTCCTTCTAGATCAAATTGGGCTCCAGAAATATTCAACAAACTACGTTGAATATCAAGAATTTCTGTTTTCTTATAATAATCTAGCTCTGCATCCACATCAAAATGTTTGTCATGGATAAAACTAGTGTCCCCATTTTCAATAATGGAGAGGTCAAAATTACCATCCAATGCAAAGAAAAGGTGTTCCTCTTTCGTACTGAAACCAATCTCAGCAGTGTGAAAATAACTATCTAGCTTTAATCCCTGTGCATTTGTTTTCGCAATATCAACGTTCTCAATTTTCAATTTCTTCAACGCGAAATGAAAATCCTCTTGTATTTCTTCCGAAGGTTTATCCGTTTTAAAAGCTCTTTCGATATTCAATTCTCCATTCTCGTATGCAAAGACATCAACAATACCATTGGACAACTTCAATGATTTGACATCAAAGTTTCCACTCATCAGCGTAAATAAGTCAAACCCGATGTACACATCGGCAATATCAAAGAACAACAAGATCACAACTTGGTAGTTAACAGTGGTTTAGCACATATTGCTGGCCGTTTAATGGG
>JALQTG010000302.1 GCA_023264075.1 Crocinitomicaceae bacterium | reverse complement strand
GGGTCTATTGAACTCGTAGCGTCCGGTGCAACAACTTATCTATGGAGCACAGCAGAAACGAATCCAACAATTCTTCCCTCTCAATCGGGTACTTACACCGTTTATGCTACAAATGCTTGCGGAACCGACAGTGCTTCCGTCAATGTAGAGTTTGGAACTCCGCTAACATGTTTCATTGATTTAGGTGAAACATTTATTGCTTGTGACGAAAGTGTGGTAGCTACCGCCATCACGAATGGAAATGATATTTTGTGGAATACGGGAGATACAACAATGAGCATCACAATTACACAAACTGGAGATTACTGGTACACCGCAACAGGAAGTTGTGGCACATGCGGAGACACAGTGTTTGTCGAATTTCCTGAACTTGATGCGTTTTTCACTCCGAATACAAACACAGCTTATCTCGATGAAATCTTTGACTTTTTCAATTTAACACTGCAAGCTGATCAATACGCATGGTACATTGATGGAGAATATATAACCAATAGCCTTAATTTTGCTGCAACGTTCAGCGAGGCTGGCCAATATACAATCACACTAGAAGCTACGAATAGCAGTACTGGATGTTCAGACACATACAGTATTGTTGTTAATGTGATTGATGATTATACGATTACTATTCCAAACATTATCACGCCGAATGAAGACGGTAGTAATGATGTATTTGGAATACAATTGAATCAGGAGCTCCGCATCAACGCTTTCATTTTAAACCGCTGGGGAAATATAATGGAGGCGAAGAATTTCCAGTCTAATCCGAACGTTTATTCTGAAATTTGGGATGGTTGGATAGATGGAGAGCCGGCCAGTGAAGGGGTATACTTTTACAAGATTGTAGTGAATTTACCAGAAGGGCCAAAAGAGTATCATGGACATTTCCAACTCGTGCGCTAACCTCTTTGCACAGATCAGAAATACTCAGTTCACAATCGCCAACATTGTTAATAACATCTCTTTTTTGCTCCTTGAAGCGGCGTGAAAACTTGCTATTTTTGTAGTATGAATTTTTTGGATGATCTCAACGAGAAGCAGCAATTAGCCGCAGCACATATCAATGGTCCAATGATGGTGATTGCGGGTGCTGGCTCTGGAAAAACGCGTGTACTGACATACCGTATCGCACATCTGATGCGCCAAGGAGTGGACCCCTTCAATATTCTAGCCCTCACCTTCACCAACAAAGCCGCCAAAGAAATGAAAGAGCGGATCGGATCCTTAGTAGGAATGGGAGAAGCCAAAAATATTTCAATGGGAACCTTTCACTCAGTTTTCGCGCGAATCTTGCGCCACAATTCTGAGAAAATCGGTTATCCGTCCAACTTTACAATCTACGATACCCAAGACTCCCGAAGCTTGATTAAATCCATCATAAAAGAAATGGGGCTTGACGATAAAATTTACAAGCCAGGTAGTGTCCATGGGAGAATATCAAGTGCAAAAAACAACCTCATCTCCCCTTCTGCGTATGAGGCTAGCGCAGAGATTGTTGGCGAAGACAGGATGGCTCGCAAACCAGAAATTTACCGTATTTACAAACTCTATAACGAAAGATGTTTTAAATCAGGGGCAATGGATTTCGATGATTTGCTCTTCAAAACAAACGAGTTGTTACGTGATTTTCCAGACGTACTACACTATTATCAGCAGAAGTTTCAATACATTTTAGTAGATGAGTATCAAGACACCAACTATTCACAGTATCTCATTGTAAAAAGGCTAGCTGCGGTCAATGAAAATATTTGTGTGGTAGGTGACGATGCGCAAAGCATTTACTCTTTTCGAGGGGCGAATATTGAAAATATCCTCAATTTCAAGAAAGATTACCCAGATTTTCAACTCTATAAACTCGAACAAAACTACCGAAGTACGAAAAACATTGTAGAAGCCGCTAACAGTATCATTGCACGTAACGTCGACCAAATCAAGAAAGAAGTTTGGACATCTAACGATGAAGGAGGTCACATCACCGTGGTTCGATGTGCCACTGATAATGAAGAAGGACGAGTGATTACGAATAAAATATATGATCTCAAACAAAGTACTGGTTGTGAATACAAGGACTTTGCAATTCTTTACCGCACGAATGCACAATCGCGTTCTTTTGAGGAATCGTTGAGAAAGTTGGGGCTGCCATACAAAATTTATGGAGGATTGTCGTTCTATCAACGAAAAGAGATTAAAGACCTCATTGCCTATTTTCGCTTAAGTGCTAATCCCAATGATGAGGAAGCCTTAAAACGGGTCATAAATTACCCCCGAAGAGGCATAGGAAACACCACACTTGACGCAGTATCTGTAGCAGCATTGCAATACAATACTTCGATGTGGAACGTTCTCTCAGACCCGCATCAGTTTCCGTTAAACATCTCTTCAGGAATTCGAACAAAACTTTCCAATTTTGTTACGAAGATCCAAGGCTACAACGCGAAATTAGAGTTAGTCCCTGCATATGACCTAGCCAGCGACATTGCTACTAGCACTGGTATAATGCGCGAATTATATGAAGATAAAACACCTGAAGGAGTTGGGCGGTACGAAAACATCCAGGAATTACTCGCAGGTATCAAGGAATTTTCCGTTTCTCAACCTGAAGGCACGAAAGCTACACTTGCTGACTTCTTAATCGATGTAGCTTTGCTCACCGACGCGGATCAAGAAACAGAAGAAGATTTGAATAAAATCACCTTGATGACGATTCATGCTTCAAAAGGATTGGAATTTCCTCACGTATTCATTGTTGGTTTAGAGGAGAACCTATTCCCATCTCAACTTTCTTTAACCTCTCGGACCGAATTGGAAGAAGAGAGGCGACTCTTCTATGTCGCATTGACACGTGCACAAAAGTCTTGTACATTGTCTTACGTGAACACTCGCTTTAAATGGGGACAGCTAATTACTGCCGAGCCAAGTCGATTTATAGACGAAATTGACTCCCGTTTTGTACATTTTGAAAACAAATTGGAAAAAAGCGGTGGTGGAGTTTCGTTGAAAGGATTTACGCGACCTTCGGACTTTTCGAAACCTACCACCTCCCGGATGCAAGAACGCCCTTCAGGTGTTCCGAAAAATTTAAAAAAGTTATCCGATACGCCGACTAGCTCGTCCTCTTCAGGCGGGACAACACAACCTTTAAAAGTGGGATACAACGTGGAGCACGATCGCTTTGGAAAAGGAAAAGTAACAGGATTGGAAGGATCCTTTCCGAATCAAAAGGCAACTGTGTTCTTTCCTCGTGTTGGTCAAAAGGTGCTGATTTTGAAGTTCGCGAAACTTACCGTCTTGGATTAACATGCTCCAAAAAGAGTGTCGATCAGCAAAGTTAATTCCAACGATATTTAATTTCTGGTGGCTGTGAATTGTTATATTTGGTAAAGATTACTCATGTAAATGCATCAAAAAAAGTGGACCTTATGTAATCCTTCATTTGCTTAAAATCACTCCATGAATAAAAAAAATAGGGTATTTATTGCTACAAGTATCGATGGTTTTATTGCCGACAAAAATGGCGAAATTGATTGGCTTCATACACTTCCTAACCCCAACAACGACGACATGGGATATATGGAATTTATTCGCGGATGTGACGCAATTGTAATGGGACGAACCACCTTTGAAACGGTATTAAGCTTTAACATCCCTTGGCCATATCAGATCCCTGTATTTGTTCTGAGTCGTCAACTCAATAATTTACCTCCAAATCTCACAGACAAAGCGCATTTGGTAAAAGGATCATTACATGATATCCTAAAAGAAATCTATCAAAAGGGTCACAATCAGCTATACATCGATGGAGGAAGAACTATACGAAGTTTCTTAAGCGAAGACTTAATCGATGAAATAACGCTTACCACCATTCCAATTTTATTGGGAGGGGGAGCCCCTTTATTTGGTGATTTACCACAGGAACTCAACTTTGAATTACTCGAAACTAGAACTTATCTAAATCAAGTAGTTCAGCGACACTATCAACGAAGGAAGTAAAATACTACTTCCTAATCGTATTTCTCTTTCATTTTTTGAGACATGTAATTAAAGAGGTTAGTCAATGGTTTTTGAACCATCATCTTTAAAAAAGGATTTACATCTCCGTCAAAATGAATATAACCTATGGTTTGCTTAGTTACATCTTCACCCATATGAATAGTAAGGTGAAAAGGAAATGGAGATTTCTCGCCAGAAACCATTTTAATTTCGTTGTTGGGAACAAGCTTTTCCTGAATCAAGGTAATTGTAATTCCTCCTTGAACTTTAAAAGAACATTGAGTCTCGGTCGCTTGAAAGTCCTTGATATTATCTGCAGGTAAAAGCTCCTCAATATTTTGAGCATTCGACAAAAATGTAAACACCTCCTCTGTAGTGGCACTAACCTCTACTTTCTGACTTTCAATCACCATAATTTCTATTGTTTAATTATTCCAGTTATCTGGAGCTACTCTCCAATCCTTCAAAGAATTCATATCCTGCTCACCTATTGCACCTTGTGCCAAAGCCTTATCTATTAACACATCGTAATTGCTCAATACTACTAATGGACAATTAGAATCCTTAAATGCATCGACAGCATGCTGAAAACCATAGGAAAAAATGGCCACAACACCTCTAACTGTCAAACCTCCTTCTCGCAACGCTTCTACGGCTTTTAAACTGCTTCCTCCAGTGGAAATCAAATCTTCGATAACCACTACATTTTGTCCTTCTTCAAAATGACCTTCAATCATATTTTGAAGTCCATGACCCTTGGCAGAAGAGCGCACATAAACAAAAGGAACACCCAACTCTTGTGCAACAAGTACTCCTTGGGCAATACCCCCTGTAGCTACTCCTGCAATGACATCTGGCTTACCAAATTCATCCAAAATAGCTTGGGTATAGCTCTGTCTTATGAACGTACGTACATTTGGATAAGATAATGTTTTTCTATTATCGCAATAAATTGGAGACTTCCAACCAGACGACCACGTAAAAGGGTCTTTGGGCTGAAGTTTAATCGCCTTGATTTGCAGCAAATATTCTGCTATTTTTGAGGCGTTATCAAGATCTATAATCATAGCGCAAATGTACAAAGTTTTTATCGAAAATAAAGCAATAATTTTTAAGAAAGGAATTGGAAAATTACCGGATTTTTTGGATCCTTATTTCCCTTCATTGAAAACAAAAGACCTTTCTCTGCTTGCTATGGACCTTGAAAAATATACAGGTGAAGCAACTGTACTTTCCGCCCACCCCCTTGAAGAAATCGAACAATTTTTCTCCAACTTCCACTACTTGGAAGCTGCTGGAGGAGTCGTTCAATCTACGCAGAAACCTCACAACTACCTTTTCATCTATCGCTGGGGGAAATGGGACCTTCCCAAAGGGAAATTGGAAAGAAAAGAATTACCTTCAGATGGAGCGCAACGGGAAATCAAGGAGGAATCCGGTATAACAGATATTCACCTAATTACAACGCTTCCTTGCACCTGGCACGTCTATTATAAGTATCAAAAATACGTGTTAAAAAAAACACATTGGTTCCTTTTTGAAGCAGACAATCAACAAAAACTAATTCCGCAAACTGAGGAAGACATAGAAAAGGTCGAATGGTTCTACAAAGAAGAATTTGAGCGACTAAAGTCAAAAACGTACCCTTCTTTACATGCTATCATTGAAGCGATTAAAAACCAATAAAGAACATTATTAGTTCTTCACTTGCACTGTAATCTTCACCAGTGCTGTATGTGAAAGGTTTAGTTCTTTCCCGTTAATCACGACTGTTGCGGAACCATCAAATTCGAATTTTTCTTTGAGTTGAACTTCACTTCCAAGTTGAATACTATGCCTATCCAGGTACTGCAGAAAGCTTGGTGAACCATCATCTACGCCAATTACAATTGCTGATGGTCCCCCTTCTAGTTCAGATAACTTACAAGTGTTTTTTCTGAGTTGCATTTCTCCTGCTTTGTTAGGAATGGGATCGCCATGGGGATCAAACTTTGGAAACTCCAAAAAAGACTCTAGCTTATCCGTTAATGCTGTGGACTGAATATGTTCCAATTGTTCTGCAATATCGTGCACTTCATCCCAACCAAAATTCAACTTTTCCACCAAGAACACTTCCCAAAGGCGGTGCTTCCGAATAGTACGAAGTGCTTTTTGACGGCCTTTATCGGTCAATAAACATCCTTGATATTTCTGGTAGGATACCAATTCCTTTTCTGACAAACGTTTAATCATATCCGTAACAGAGCTCGCTTTGGTGTCCATTACCTCGGCTAAGTCGTTTGTAGAAATTGCACCACTATGGCGTTCTTCAAGACTATAAATTGCCTTTAGATAATTTTCTTCACTTTGCGTGAGCGATTTAGACATTAAACTACTCATTCTCCCGAATATACGTAACGAATATCTCCCTCAAATCCGGCAAGCTGCAGAACAATTTCGCTTCCTTCATTTTTCTGGTATGCTAAATTTGAAATATCAAACACCAGCTCTTTGGTGATGTATTCACGACACGCGTCGCCCTTGGTGTCACGCACCAGAGTAATCGCACGTTTTGGAGGAAGTGATTTCATGATCATTTCATTTCCAACTAACTCAATTACTTGGTCTTCGCATCCACCTGAGTAAGACACAGTAATTTTTAGCAGACTCCCTTCAAGGGAAACATGTGCGATGTCAGTCGTTGGATTATCTTTTGGTATTTCTCCAATTGTAGCCTTCTTCACCATTTGATCTCCTTGTAACGGTCTTTCCTCTGTTTTCTTCATGGAACCACATGCCCCTGCAATAACTAAAACCATTGAAATAAATAAGTAATGCATATTTCTATTTTTTTCTTGAACATACAAATTACTGTGCAAAATAAAATGAATAACCGAATCCGATAACGAAATAGGACGTGATTTTATCCAGACCTTCAGGACTATAGGCCGAAAAGTCATTTTCACAGACGTGATAAGGTTGAAACTTAAACATATGGAATGCATACGTTAGATTCAAGTAAAACGAACTTTGTTCATCGGCTAACAAACCCAGGTTGATGACTGGTTCGATAAAGCCACCATCAAAAATCTTCAACCCTTCGTTAGCCTCTTTGCATTTATTTGTAACAGAGGCCATCATATTATACCCTGATCGAATGCCAATATCAATCCCAAATTGACCGTAATAATTCTCAATCCCAATTTTACCATACACTCCACCAAAATGGATTCCACCGCGCAGGTCAATGTTATTCTTAAACTGATTTACAGTAAAATAATTATGTCGAATACCTGCACCAAAGGAAAGCGAATTAGGAAGAGTATACTGATAACCCGCCGTAATATTAAAAAGACCTTGCATTAAATCACGGAAAGCCTCGTTGGATGCATTATTCGCTAAACCTATTTCTGCTTTGAATGAACCAGCTGGCTGAAACTTCTCTGTTTGCGCTGAGATTCTTCCGGAAAAAAAGATGATTAGTAAAATGGCCGTCCAATTTCTCATACTGGGAAAATAAGCTTTTTTTATAAAACGTTAAACCTTATTCTTTATTTCAAGCAATTTGTACGTTTTTTGATTTTCCGTTTTCACTTCATAATAATACCACCCATTAGGCACTTTAGTAGTATCAAAATTCACAATCGTATTTCCAGGTTTAAATTCCCCATCAAATAGAACCCATTCTGCCTGCCCCCCTTTTGCATATAAGCGAAAGATACCTTTTCCAGGTTTTTCAGAAGTAAAATACAATTGAATTGCACCCCATGCCGGTTCTTTCTCACTTCGATGGAGCACCACGAAACCAGAGTTATCCATCACGTCTCTCTTCATTCTTCGTAAGAGTAATCGGTACAAAATAATTGCGATAATCACCAACAATGTTCCCCATGCCACATTTAAGATCACTTTCGGCAAATCAATTACCAATAAAAAAAATGCTTCCATTACAATGATATTACCCCTTTTACTTTGCCTGCTTCCTTGTACACATCAATTACGCGCTCCGCGCTCAACATCACTTCTTTCACCGAAATACTTGTGTAATTCCCCTTGGTTGAAGGATGAAAATTAATGTCACTCTGTGCGTCAAAAAGACCAACAATTCTAGCTACTGTCTCATCGTCTGAGGGACATATAAATTTAAAAAAATACAGGGCAGGCCAATCTTGGTCCTCCAACTGTTTTCTTAATCCATCAAATAAATCTTTCTCCATAATATTCTGCTAACAAAGTTAACCTTTTCACCTCAAAGCGAAGCCGTTCAGGTAAAAAAGAAAAATTCATGTGTAATTCATGAAACCTAGTATGACCTTCAGTACTG